>CASEZJ010000007.1 GCA_949292525.1 uncultured bacterium
GTAAGCATTGTTCCAATTATTGCTTTTTTGATAAAAATAATTTACGTAATTCAAATCTTCATGATAAATATTACCTCATAAAATTTAGTTTTTATGTAATTATACCCCCCCCGTATTTTGTCAACAACTCTTGTTTTTGATAGTTTTGAATTTCCCCAAAATTAATTGTAACTGTAACTTATAAAGTTGTACCCACCACATATTTTTCATATTTTTTTACTTTCATTAATTAAATTCACCGGATCCGTTACTTTGCTGGGGGTAATTACAGAAAAAATATAATTTTTACCGGATTTAGAGACATTTCCCCCGGTTTTTATCCGTAAAATTAAAAAAACCGGCAATTTAGCCGGAAAAATACATATTTATTCAACTTTAATTTTAATATTATCTGGTATCTTTATAACTCACTAATAAAAAGTGGTAAATTTTATTATTTCCTAGTTGTCAAATTAATTAAATCTTATACAAGCATTTTTATTTATTAAACATGATTTTTTCTGAATTAAACATTTTACCTAAAACAACACCAATAAGTACAGCATAAACCAAATTGCTTATTATTGATATTAATATTCCTGCTATATTAGCTTCTAAGGCTAAAATAGTAGACATAGCTACTACGCTATTATAAATAGGGATAAAATAAACACCAGTGTTATTAGTAGGTAAAGAACCTGCCATAGATAATACACCAATTATAATTACTATTATCATAATTGGTGTTGAATAGGCTGAAGCTTCTTTAACACTTTTAGCAATAGCACTAATAACACTATATAATCCAACAAATAAGAATAAAATAGAGATTATAATGAATAATAGATAAATATAATCAACTGGTGTATAAAATAATCCTATATCACCTTGGGTACTCATCAAGTTTGGTAATGACAAAATCACACCAACAAAACTTGAAATACCACCAACTAACGAAATTATTGCTAAACTTATAATTTTACCTATTGCTAGATATGTTCTTTTAAGCGGTGTTACAAGTAGGGTGGCGATTGTTCCCCTATCTTTTTCACCAGCTATACTTTCAGGAGCTACAGACATAACACCTGTGCATAAGAAAACTAGTAATAAGAATGGTAACATCATTGAAATAAATGTTGAACTTGTTTGTTCAGCTGTAGCTAAATCGTTTGGTAACAATGTAAACTTATAATCAATAGGATCTACTTGTAGTTGAGATAAGATTGTTGAAGTTGAAAGATAGATGGTTTGTGATTCAGTTTTAGCACTATTGTAGTATAAATTTATACTTAGTTTAGTTCCTTGTTCTACGAATTCAACAATTAAATCTGCATTTTCTTGTTCTATTTTTGGTTTAACTTCTGTTAGACTATCAGCAGTATTAAATGTTACGTTATATTCTAGTGCTTCAAATCCCGTTTCTAGGGCTGTAAGATAGTTTTCATTTTCACCAACTATATAAACTTGATAATTATAATCCTTACTAGCTGAAAAATTAGAGTTAATGATTGGACCCATAAAACTATAAATTATATAAATTAGAATACCAGGAAGAATCATTGCTAGTAACATTCTATAATCAGTAAAAAATCTTTTTAATTCTTTTTTTAATACAACTAAAATGTCTTTCATTCTTGTTCACCACCCACATTTTCTTTATAAATGTCGAAAAATACGTCTTCTAAATTACGATCTTTACATAGTGATTTAACATCATCTGATACTACTAGTTTGCCGTTAATTATAATTCCAACTCTATCACATAGTTTTTCTACTAAAGAAAAAATATGCGTAGATAAAATGATTGTTTTACCTTCATTTTTTAAATCTATTAAATAATCAGTAACTATTTTAGCTGTTAAAACATCAAGCCCGTTTGTAGGCTCATCAAAAATAATAATACTAGGATCATGACAAATAGCAATGACGATACTTAATTTTTGTTTCATACCAGTAGATAGATCAGCTACTTTAACTTCTCTAAATTCATCTATGCCAAACTTTTTAAATAATTTTTCTTTTCTTTCTTTGATTGTTTCTTCATTAATGTGATGTAATCTAGCAAAAAAATCAAATAAATAATTAGGTGTAAAAAAATCTTCTAGCTTTAATTCACTAGTTAAAAAGCCTATATTTTCTCTTACTTTATCAGCCTCTTTTATGATGCTAAAACCATTAACTAATGCATCACCACTATCTGGTTTAATTAAGGTAGATAACATTCTTAATGTTGTTGTTTTACCGGCACCATTTGGCCCAAGTAAGCCATATATTTCTCCTTTATGAACATTAAAAGAAATATTATTAACTGCTACTTTAACTTTTATTTTTGTTTTTTCTAGTTTTTGTTGTTTGCGTGACATATTAAATGTTTTACGTAGGTTATTAACAATTAAAATATCTTCCATAAACTCAACTCCTTTGCGTATAATTTTATCATAAATCCACGGAAAAAAAAAGCACATTTCTATATTTTTACATTTAATTTACAGTTATAATTAAACCAATCATTATATTATATATAAAAGACATACTTCTACGCTTTTTATAGAAGTATGTCTTTTATTATTCTAGTGTCGTATTTAAAACTGTATTTGTTTGCTTATTTCTAAACTGTTCTAGCTTTTCAGCTGTTTCTTTATTATTAAGGGCTAAAATACTAATAGCACTTAATGCTGCGTTTTTAGCACCATTAATAGCTACAGTTAAAACTGGAATACCCGCTGGCATTTGGACTATTGAAAGTAAAGAGTCAAGACCATTTAAAGCTCTAGATTTTACTGGTACACCGATAACAGGAACTATTGTGTTTGCCGCTAACATACCTGGTAAATGGGCTGCCCCACCTGCCCCAGCAATGATTACATCAATTCCTCTTTCTTTAGCTTCTTTTGCATATTTAACTAATAAATCAGGAGTTCTATGCGCAGATACAATTTTCTTTTCATAAGGAATATTAAATTCTTCTAAAATAGTACAGGCTTCTTTCATAACTTCATAATCGGAAATACTTCCCATAACTACGCCAACCATTTTATTCCTCCTCAAGTTTCTTTAATAAAATTTCAGCCATCTTATGTGGTCCGTTTTGTTCATAACCTGGAATAGCAAGTCTAGTGTACATTTCGCCAACAGGAATTTTATTTTCAAATAATTTTGTATATATTTTATCCAAGATAACTCTTGTTTCTTCTTCCATTTGAACAGGGCCAAAAGGGTTAGCAAAAAAAGACTTAGTAAGGCCGATTTCTCCAGTTGTTCCTTTTGCCATTCTTGCGCCTTCAATAAAGATTTGTAAAGCTTCATCTTTTGTGTTAAATAACTTCAACTCTTCTTTATCTTCATAATTATTAGCATATAAAACCATATCAACTTTATAGCCATACATTATTTGATAATAAGTAGATACAGGAATTACTAAACGTGAATTTATCTTATCAGGATTTAAGAATATTGCTCTATCCATTTCTTTATAAGCATAATCACTAGACATATCATCTAATCTAACAAAAGCCCCAATTTCTGTACCATAAGCCATAACATTACCTTTTTCAATTTTAAATGTACCCATATCGTCAAAGATTGTTGACATTGAAACTATTTCATCACCGGCTACAGCCCTTAGAGCTTCTAGTGTTTCTGATTTACCTGCCCCACTATCACCAATTATAACTAGCGTTTTAGTTGTATTATCTTTAAGCTTAATTTGAACACAAGCTCCATGAATTGGTAAATTGCCTTCTTTAATCATTTTAGTATTATATAATGTTAATAACATTTTTTTCATATAACCAAAATAATCAACATCATCACTTAACGGAGCTACCCCAACATAAATATCATTTTCTTTATCATAATAATAAGTTGATTCCTTATCACCATAGCCAAATAAATATACTAATTCAGGTTTTTCATTTTCTAAGTCTGTTAAACTTGCAGCCTCAAATAAATTAGATAAGGTAATTCCATGTGTCATAAAGTGTTTATGAAAATAAACAAATGCTAAGGCACTACCTACTTTAATTGGATAACATAGGTAATCATTTGGATTTATTTTAATATTTTTTAAAGGGTTTTCCTTAGCAATAGGATAAACACCTGTCCTTTTGTTCTTTTTAGTATAAGAAATAAATGGTGGTCTAATTAAAACTGATTCTATACAAGGTACTTCATTAAATTGAGCATAGAGACTTTCTTCTTTTGCCCAATTATAATGACTTATTAACATTGCCGCATTTATACCTGCAGGTAATTGACGATAAACTTGAAATTTATGACCTGCAATTTTTTCGGAAATTGAACGATAAGTTTTTAAAATAACTTCAGTAAATGTTTGATTGGTTGCTAAAAAAACACCACTTTGAACTCCACCTTCAACTTTTTTAGCAACAATATAACTATAACGTTCAAGTTTACGCCAATAATCATAAAATTCTTCTACTAATTCATATAATGATCCTCTTTCTTTTAAAACTCGAGAAAACTTAGGATTAATGTCTTCTACTTCTTCATAATCAAAACTATGAAGTAATCTAAATAAATCAATAAAATCATCAATAGGATTAGCTGTTAAATCTAATGTTTTTAATATATCTAATTTTTCATGTTTTTTACAATGTCTAACAAAACCAGAAAAAACATCTTTAAAACAATCACTATTTAAAACTTCAGTTGCACTTTTACAATAGACTTTAGTGAAGTTTAAAATAAGCATTTTATCCGTTAAATTATAACCATATTTTCGCATAATAACCCCCTAAAACAATCCTTCTGCTTTACCGTTTACAACATCCATTTTCATAGCAGCTGGTTCTTTTGGTAAGCCTGGCATACGCATTATTTCACCAGTTAAACATACTATAAAACCAGCTCCTACTGATGGCGTTACATCTCTTATCTCCATTGTAAAATCTTCTGGAGCACCTAGCAATTTTGGATTATCACTGAAGGAATATTGTGTTTTTGCCATACAAATAGGCAATTTATCATATCCTAATTTTGTTAATTTAGCTAAAGCATTTTTGGCAGCTTGAGAATAATTAACTTCTTTAGCTCGATATATTTCTTTGCAAATTTTATTAATTTTTTGTTTTAAAGTTAAATTTAAGTCATATAGATAAACAAAATTATTAGCTTTAGAACAAGC
This sequence comes from uncultured bacterium, assembly GCA_949292525.1. Taxonomy (GTDB): domain Bacteria; phylum Bacillota_I; class Bacilli_A; order Acholeplasmatales; family Anaeroplasmataceae; genus CALUXS01. The sequence continues at coordinate 5,126 of CASEZJ010000007.1, forward strand.
TTCTAAAACTTTATTAGCTAAATCTAAACCACCTAAACTACCTTTAGCAAAAACTTCAGATAAAGAAACAACATAATTGTTTTCTTTAGCAAATTCTTCTAATGCTTCTATTTCTGCTTCGGTATCTGAATTAAATCTATTTATAGCAATAACAAATGGCAAATTATATTTACTAATATTCTCGCAATGTCTTTTAAGATTACTCAAACCTGTCTTTAAAGCTTCAACATTTTCTTTAGCTAAATCTTCCTTAAGAACACCACCATGCATTTTAAGAGCTCTAATAGTAGCTACTATTACTACTGCATTAGGGACTAATTCACCAACTCTACATTTAATATCTAAAAACTTCTCAGCTCCTAAATCCGCACCAAATCCAGCTTCAGTAACAACATAATCAGCTAATCCTAAAGCCATTTTTGTAGCAATTAAACTATTACAGCCATGAGCTATATTAGCAAATGGCCCACCATGGACAATAGCTGGTGTATGTTCTAATGTTTGAACCAAATTAGGCTTTAGGGCATCTTTCATAACTAAAGAAATAGCTCCTGCACAACCTAGATCAGCAACTGTAATTGGACTTTTATCATAAGTATAAGCAACAAGCATATTGTTAATGCGTTCTTTAAAATCTTCTTCATTCTTAGCTAAACATAAAATTGCCATCACTTCACTAGCTACTGTTATATCAAAATGATCTTCTCTTGGAACACCATTAGTTGAACCACCTAAACCGATAACAATATTTCTTAAAGCTCTATCATTCATATCAAGAACACGATGAATCAAAACTCTAGTTGGATCAATATTTAATTTATTACCTTGATAAATATGATTATCAATAATCGCACAAATTAAATTATTAGCTGTTGTTATTGCATGTAAATCCCCTGTAAAATGAAGATTAATGTCTTCCATTGGAATAACTTGGGCATAACCACCACCACAAGCTCCGCCCTTAACACCAAAAACCGGACCTAAACTAGGTTCTCTTAAACAAACAGAAGTTTTCTTGCCTAATGAACTTAAGGCATCTGCTAAACCTATTGTTGTTGTTGATTTACCTTCGCCTGCTGGGGTTGGTGAAATTGCTGTTACTAATATTAATTTGCTGTCGTTTTTAGTTTTGTTTAATAATTCTAAGCTTAATTTAGCTTTATCATTACCATACATTAATAACATATCTTCACTAATATTTAATTTATTAGCTACATCTTTAATATTTAAAGCTTTAACACTTTGAGCAATCTCTAAATCTGTCATTTGAAACCTCCTAAAAAACACGTATTTATTCTAGCATAATTTTATGTTATTTAAAAGATTAAATAATAAACCATATCTAGACAATTTGTTAACTTTGTTTTTTTATTTGTTATGATATACAAGTTTTAAGTAATAAATTTACTATTATAGGAGTGATTAAAGTAAAAAAATATTTTATATAGTATTCTTTATATTATTATTCCTTACAGCTTGTAATAATAATAGTCCAAATAGTAATTTGAATCAATCTATAAAAAACAATCATACTATAACTATTAATTATGGTGGTGCTAAATATAATGACTATAATTATTATACAATAGCTTTTGACAAGGCCTCTATTTCTTTTGAAGAGTTACCATATACAAAGTATTTTATGAATATTAAATTATTCTTAGATGCTAAACAAACAATCATCTACACTAAAGACAATTTTGAAAATGGTGCCCCTATTTATATGAGTTATGAATATAATCCAGATTTTTGTTATACTAAAGAATTATCTAAATTAGCATATTATTGTTACGTAAAATATAATTATTATAAATATTATGGTGTTCCTATTTGTGCTTATTATTATGTAAGCGTGAAAAATAAAACTAATTAAATAAATAACTTCTTTTCTTTATAATAATTATAAAAAAGCTAAGGAGTTGTTTTGTATGAATAAATATTCTAAAGAGTTTTATAATGAACTATATAATGAATTTAATAATTTTAATTTAAATGTTAATGATTTTTGTAAGAAACAAGGAATTGCCCCATAAGCCTTTCTAGTATTTTCTACTAGTCCAACTTATGGGGTTCACTATATTAGTTTACAAAGCTAAAAGTAATCCTTATTTTTTTAGTTACGTTTCATTTTACACGCTTACGTTATAAATCAAAAACATCCGACAAATATCGTTAAAGTTTACAGCAATATTGAGTAAAAAATCCCGGCTATAAAAACCGAGATTTGTTTAAAGAGGTTATTTAAAGGATTACTCTGTAACTGCTGTAATAGTAAGAGATGGAGTTGAATCTAAATTAGATACAACAATTTGATATGTACCTGCTGTAAGAACAGTAATATTGCCATCGGCAGCTTTACTAAATGCAGCACCTAATTCATCTGAACTAACTTCACCAGACCAACCTGCTTGAGCAATCTTAAATACATCATCTACTGCAAGAGTAACGGTGATTGTAGCTGTCATAGTTTCTTCATCAATAGCTAATTTATAAGCTTCTTCAAAAGTCCAATTAACAGTTCCAAATTTACCAACTATGTAAAACTCAGGTAGACCTAAGTCTACTTCAACGGCTGTAAATACACCATCTTTGTAGTTACCATATGAAGCGGTTAAGTCAGCCAATATAACAACACAGTTAGCGCCAGCTACTGCTGTAATGTTTTGAGATTGTTCGCCAGATTCTACACCATCGACTGTAACTTTATTATTTGCAATATATGTAGTAGCATCTTCAGGCACTTCTACACTATATATATTATAAGATTCACCATTTACTTCTACTTCACCAACTTTAGTAGAAGCAACACCTGGCCATGTAGAATCGCCAAGTTTAGAACCCCAATAATGAATATTTAAAACATCCCAACCATTTGTATCAACTACGTATAAAGTTATCATTTCAATTGGATCACTAGCTTCTGGTTTAGCTAATTCAGGATCATCAGCTTTAGCTTGATAAGATGTATAAGTAACTTCATATTTATTGTCAGAGTTTAGAACATCAAATCTTAACGCATTACGTTCTGGAGAATATGCAACATCTACAGTTTGAGATGAGCCATCATTAATGATTACATTGTCAACACCTGCAGGCAATGTATAACCATATAAATGTTCTGATTCATTAACTAAAGTCATTTCAACACCTGGCCAAGCTACTGCATAGCTTGATTCTAAATTTTCGCCCCAATAATAGATATTTACTGTTTCAAAATCAGCTGGAACATATGCATAGAATGCTGTAAAGTCTGTTGTTGCACCAAATGTAGGTGTTAACATAGGAATTTCTTCAGTTCCTTTATAACCACAAACTGTACAAGTGTGTTCTTGTAAACCTTTTTCATCTAATGTGGCTTCTTTTGTTACTTTCCATTCTCCCCACACATGGGCATCCCATCTAGTTTCTTCTCCACATTCTGTACAAACTTGACGATGTTTTGTTGCATCACTTTCATAAATATAACTATGTTGATGTTCTTCTTCAGAACATGATGCTAATGCTAATACTGTACATAATGTAGTAAGTACTAACATTATTGTTTTAATAACATTTTTCACTATTTACCTCCTATTAATGTTATTATTTATTTTTAGACTTACTCACAAGTCTTAAGCCCTTATAAATCTTTATAAAGAATTAGAGTTTGATAATTACTAATAGTAGTTTCATTTGTTAATTCAATATTTCCTGGTAAAGTATTTAAATAAATGCTATAGCCTGTTAAATCTAATACTTTATCAGTAGCACTAACACCATTAGAATGAATAATTAAATATTCTCTATTAGCACTATTATCTGTTAATTTATAATAAATCATTGAACCATCTTTATTAGTGTTAATTACTAATTCTTTTGCAGATAGACTATCTAAACCAAATAGATTACTATTTTGTTTAATAGCTATTAATTTTTGATAATTAGCAAATACATCGCTATTTTTAATTTTTAACGCATAATTTAATTCATTAACTTTATAGCTTGCATTATATGAATTCTCATTGCCTTGTTTAGTTCTTAATAATTCTTCACCAGCTAGCATAAATGAAATACCTTGAGATGTAAATACTACTGAATTTGCTAATACTGCCATTTTCTTTATTGTTGTTTCATCTTTTATGCCGGCTGCTTTAATTCTGTCATACAATGTATAATTATCATGACAAGTTGCATAATTTACACATTTTTCAACTTCTAAAGTCTTATTAGTGCTTAATATTAAACCAGTTAAACCGTTCTTAATATTCTTTACATCTGATGTAGAAACTTTAGAATTATTAGTTATCCAACCTTTTGAAGTTGCAGCATTTAGACCACCTTTTATTAAGGCATCACGCATCTTATCGTTAAAACAGCCATAGCCTTCATACTTATTCATATTAGCTTGGCTTGCTTGCATACTAGATGATAAAGCTGCAGTGCCACCAGTCCATGGTTCGCCATAAACTGTAATAGCTTCATTAACATTTTCATGTAAGTTTTTAGCTAACTCATTCATTGTTTTTAAATCATGAACAGCCATTAAGTCAAATCTAAAGCCACCAAGTTTATATTCGCTAGCCCAAAACTCTGTTGAATCAACCATAAATTTGCGATACATTGAACGTTCACTAGCTGTTTCATTACCGCAACCACTACCATTAGAAGGTGAACCGTTACTATATCTAAAGTAATAGCCTGGCATTAAAACATCAAAGTTAGAACCACCTAATCCATTAACGTGGTTATAGACTACATCCATAATTATGTTAATTCCAGCTTCATTATAAGCCTTAACTAACTCTTTAAATTCTTTAATTCTTACATAACCATCTGATGGATCAGATGAATAAGAACCTTCTAAGGTATTATAATTTAATGGATTATAACCCCAATTAAATACCATTGTGCTTTCTGTATTGGCTTGATCAAAGATTGGTAATAATTGAACTGCATTAACACCTAATTCTTTAATATGATCAAAGCCTGTACTTACTGTTATGCCATTTGAGCTTGTATAAGTTGTGCCTGTTTCGTAAAAGCCTTTAAATTTCTTAGCATTTTCACTACTACCACCCCAGGTAGAGCTACTAGTTAAGTCAGATATATGAGTTTCATAAACTGTTAAGCTAGTTGATGCATAATTATGAACATTAATATTATCCCAGCCTTCAGGGTTTGTCTTACTAAAGTCAACAACCATACCTCTTAAACCATTTATGCCAGTTGATTTAGCATATGGGTCTACAACTTCACGATTAGAATATGTTGAATTAGTAACTACATATGTATAATACTTACCCTCATTATCGCCATTTAAAACGTATTCAAAAACCCCGTTTTCAATCTTTTTCATCGCATATTCTTGATAGTTATTATTACCACCAAGGCTAGAAGGAATACCTGTATCATATATTCTTAAACTAATTTTTGAAGAAATAGGAGACCAAACTCTAAATGTTGTTTTTTCACTAGTATAAATAGCCCCAAGTTCGCCACTATATGTATATAATTCTTCAAATTCTTTGCTAGAATAGATAACTTGTTTATCGCACATCTTAGTTAATGTTTTACCAGATTTAAAAGTAACATTTAAAATGTAGTCATCTAATAAGCTAGGCAATTCATTACCTAACTCATATATTACTCTTTTACCTGTGTTTGACGATAACATATCAGATGGAGTATTACTGTCAAATAAAATTTCATTTCCTAATTTAATTTCATAACTTGCAAATTCTCTATTAGTCTGAAACCAAATAGAAAAGCCAGTTTTTGTATTATAAGCTAATTCAAAATGTGAAATCATCTCAAGTAATTCTCCTTTGTCATTAATATAGATATTTGAATCACCATTTTTTAAATAAATATTATAATAACCATATTGGTCTCTTTCTAAGACACTAAAATCAACATATCGGTCATCATCACCATCTTTAGAAGGCGAATCTTCCCAAGGCTTATTTTCTTTTACTATAAAACCTAGACCACTGCTTTCAGCTGTTGGAAAATCAGCCCAAGAAAATCTTGCAACTAAGCCATAACTATCTGTTTCTGTAAAATAATAATCAGCACCATCTTTTGTGTCTTCCCATAACCACAAATTCCAAGTATAATCACCATTTGTCTTTGTAGTTATATCATAATGAATCGCAAAACCTAAGTTTTCATCAGTTATAGGCAAATTTGGGTCATTGTTTTCTTCTTCATTTGGTTTTGGGTCTTGGTCTATAATCTTGTTATTACAAGCTACAATTGCTAAAGAAAGGATGAACAATAATAATATATTTAATATTTTTTTCATTATTTTCCCCTTATAGATTTATTAATTTGTTAATTGGAATATTATATTCACATTCGATAGTTGTTAGAATTTCCATACTATAATCTCTTGTAAAAGCTCTAGATGTTAAACTTATAATCATGCCATAACGATCTACTGTAAAACTGTGCATATTAATTAGTTCTTTACCATCTTCTGTTTCACTTTTAGTATTTACGCTATAAGTGAGTTCTGTTTCATCATCATTTAATGAAAAGAAGTGATAATAATTTGCTACATTAGCTAGAACATAATCACCATAGTAAACACCTCCACTATGGTAATTAGATGTTACATCTGAATAGAAAAAACTTTTAACTGAATCAGTAACATCTTCTTCACTATAAGAAACATTATCTAATATTCCGTCTGTTTTTTGATAGACTACTACGTTATTCGCTTCGTCAAAATAAGATAGAATTTCTTGTTGATAAAAATTATAATCATCTTTGTCATTACCAAAATAACTACCACTAACTTCTTTTAAGGTATAGTAATACATGCTATCTTTATCAATATAGGTAGTAAGTACTACTTTGCCATCTTCAACTTTATTTTCATAATAAGTAGAGGTTATCACACTTTTACCAGTTTTAATATATTCATAACTTTTATCATAATCGATTTCCATGACAAAATCTTTAATATTACCTTCTGGTATTTCACTAGCACAAGAAGTTAGCGCAAAACTAACTATAACTAATAAGATAAATATTAAGATTTTATCTAAATGTATAGTTCGCTTCGCCATAACAACAATCCTTTTTATTATTATCTTTAGTATTTACCGTTTCAAAAAATTCTCTTACTAAATAACCCTTTGCATCATATTCGATTTCAATATTCCATTTAGCGTTACAAGTTATTTCACTAGGTCTATAAATTCTTAATTCTTTATTAGCCCCAAATGCTTTAACAATAAATCCGCCACCCTCAGTTTCATAATAGTAAACTTTATCGATACTAGCTGGTCTTATTATTCTAGATTCTAAAACATATCTAGTAGCAATGGATCTACCATTAGTTTCATCTACTGCCTCTGTATTCCAATTTGTTTGAGTAAGATGTAGTGGAATTCTTAAAAAGTGAGATGAACAACTATTTGCAAAAACATCAGGAGAATCAGTAAATTCAACATTTGTTCTAGAAACAGTACTTGGCATACTATCTAGATTAAAATAGTTAAAATTACCAATTACTGAATAATTAGTATATGTTGAACTATATTCAAAATTACTAACTATTTCTAATAATCTATCTTCAGATATATAACCTTCTTCTGGTTTCTTATGGTCAGAACAACCTGTAACAAGACTTATTAAGAAAACTGAAATGATGACAAATAGTGCTTTTAAACTTTTCTTCATCATAATCACTTCCTTAGTAGATCTTAATGTCCATAGACTTTTCAGTAATATGAATCTTTGAAATATCAAATAATACTTTTATATCTTTACCTACAAGAGACATATCGCTAGATTCAATATATAAATCTTTAATACCTGCTCCATCATCAATTTCGCAATGTAAATATTGTTTTTTTCCATAATCTAGACCTTCTACAACTTTAACAACTAAACCTTCATCACCAATTTTGTAGGCATCATGAGGTATTTCTAATAAATATTCTTTAGTAAATACTTTAACCCCTAAAGATTGAACCATCTTATTAGAAATTTGGTCACTAGATAGTGTAACTAAGTCATTGATTTTAAAGAAAAATAAGATTTTAGCTAAATTAGTTTGATGAGTGTATTCTTTTTCTAATTCTTTTAATTCTTTATTATATGCTTTAGTTAAATTCTTAACTGGATACGCTTCATTATCACATTCTTTAATAAATTCTTCATAATCTTTCTTTAAACCTTCAACAGTTCTTTTATAAATATTTTTTAAAGAATTAATTTCACTATCATATCTTAAAGATTCTAAATTTAATCTCTTTTCTAATTCGTTTTTCTTTTCAAGAGAAAAATTATTCTTAAATACTCTAATTTCAGCTGCTCTCTTGCGATAGCTATCTTTATCTTTGTTTATCTTTTTAAATGATTCAAAAGCACCAATTTCGTCATTGTAGATCTTAGTATACATTTCATTAACTTCTTGGCTTATTTTCTTAACTATTTCTTTATGTTCTAAAGTTTTTTTCTTCGAATTATTTTTTAATTCTTCTTTTAATTTAGTTAAAGATGAATTTAATATTTGTTTTTTATCAGCTATTAAAGGTTTATTTTTTTCTATTACAACTTCTGAATCTATATGACTAGCGCTAGCTATATTAGCTTCATAGTTAGATTTTAATTCATTAATTAAGCCTTCATATTTTTCTTTTACTGCTTCAACTCTTCTATTTAAAAAATCTTCATATTTATTACCTACAAATGATTTAGCTGTTTCATAATTTAAGAAAATTGAATTAATTTTGTCATAACTTGAGATAGCTTTAGAAACCACTTGGTTGTCTTTAGAAAATTCAATTTGAGTAAAATCAATATCTAAACTAGCAGCACTTGCACTATATTCATTATCAATTGTGAATAATAATTGTTTAGATGTTCCTAAACTTAATACTTTTTTACCTTCAATATCTTCACTATTTATAACTTTAACTATATTTTGTTTGCCGTTTGTTAATTTAATGGCTTCAATTGGAAATAAAAGATTATATTTACCATCTTCTAATTTAATTGCTTTAGGTAAATCATATTCGAGATTATCAATTAAAAGCTTACCCGATTTAACTTCACCTTCGATTAAGTTATCTTGAGGAATACGAGAATTAATAGTTTCTTCAGTTATAGAATCAAACATATGAATGCGATCAATATTAACTGCAGCTTTTGCAAATTCCCCTTTAACAAGGCCATAATTTGATGTTCCTTTAATGATTACTCTAGTTGATGTTTCACTAAATCCATCGCCTTCTTTGTTAATATCGGCATAAATTAGAGTTTCATTACCTAATTCTTCAAAGTGAGATATTCTAACATTCAATAAATACTTAGATTTTTCTACTACTTCAGGGTCTAAGCTTAAATGTTCACAACGAATACCAAATACTACTTCACACTTGCCATCTAAATATTTAGCTTTTACTTTAGCTAATTTAGAATAGGGAATATCTAGAGTTTCTTCAGACCATTTAAATGTTACATGAACATTATCACCATCTTTTAATAAATATGATCTAAAGAAATTCATTTGAGGTGTACCGATAAAACCAGCAACGAATAAATTATTAGGATAATCATATAAATTTTTCGGTGTATCGATTTGCATAATACGACCTAATTTCATAACAACTACTCTTGTACCAAGAGTCATAGCTTCTACTTGGTCATGTGTTACATAGATAAATGTAGTTTTAAGTTGGTCATGTAATTTAGCTATTTCTGAACGCATTTGACTTCTTAATTTAGCATCAAGGTTTGATAATGGTTCATCTAATAACATAACTTTAGGTTTTCTTAAGATTGCTCTACCTAAAGCCACTCTTTGTCTTTGACCACCAGACATAGCTTTTGGTTTACGGTCTAAATATTCTGTTAAATCTAAGACTTTAGCTGCCCAAATTACTCTTTCATGAATTTCCGCATTTGGAACATGTCTTAGTTTAAGACCGAAAGCCATATTTTCATAAACTGTCATATGTGGATATAAGGCATAATTTTGAAATACCATCGCGATATCTCTATCTTTTGGTTCAACATCATTTACAATATCATTACCAATATATAATTCGCCAGCACTAATATCTTCAAGACCTGCAATCATTCTAAGGGTTGTTGACTTACCACAACCTGAAGGTCCTACAAATACAATGAATTCTTTATCTTTAATTTCCAATGTAAAGTCTGATACAGCTTTAGTGCCATTAGGATATACCTTATATACATGTTCTAATCTTAAATCAGCCATATATTATTTCTCCTTTATTTAACTATAGCTATACTATATGATGGTAATAAAATTGTGCCACTTTTTAACATACCTATATATCTAGTGTCATTATCTACTACTAGTTGACCTACAACATCATTAAAGCCATATGACTTATAATCTACTTCAAGGTCATCACTAGGTGAGAAATTAAAGACAATACCTATTTCACTACCATTATAAGTTTTCTTGATAAATAATAATTTGTTATCTCTATCCATCGCTATTTTAGTTACTTTTCCTCTAGCAATTTCAGGATTTTGATTTCTTATTAATAGACATTTTTTATAATAATTATAAATTGAAGTTTTAACTTTCATTTGAGTACTTACATAACCATGAGGATAACTTTCAACTGTCGCGCCACCTAAACTTGAACATTGACCAACTCCGTCACCCCACATAATTGGAATTCTTACATTTTGGTCTGGTAAGTCACCAGCATTAGAGCCAGTCATGCCAACTTCATCACCATAATAAGTAAATGTTGAACCATTTAACATTTGAAGTAAGGCATATTGAAACTTATTTTTTCTAACATCAGTACCAGATGTTGTATATCTAGGTGTATCATGGTTATCAATAAATGGAGCAGGAATATTATTGCCAGCCATTTCTTCATTAGAAACTAAAGCATCATAATAGCTATTTAACATTCTACCTTCTTGATTTACTGAATTAATAATTCCACTTGATGGGTTTGACACGCTTACATTAAAGTTAAAGAATGAATCAATGCCACTTTCATAATATTGGCTAATAGCATCAGTTGATATGTCCCACATTTCACCAACAACATAAGCATTAGGATTTTTATCTTTAACACATTTGTTAATGTATGATAATAATTCAACATTTTTACTAGTGTTATTTAAATAATAATATTTGACCGCATCTAGTCTAAAGCCATCAAGTCCCATATCTAGATAATATTCGATTATGTTTTTAAATTCTTCTCTAACATATGGACTATCACAATTAAATTCAGGCATACCAGAATCAAAATTAGATTCATAATAATAACCTTTACCATTTACTTCAGTATAACCACTTTTTTGAGTCGTTGAAAACACATAAAAATCTTTAAATTTTTCATCTTCTTCAGTTAAAGTTTGATTATTTAAAGTTTTTTCATAAGCTTCTTTAGCTTTAATAAACCATGAGTTATTACTTGCTGAATGGTTTAGTACTAAGTCTATAATTAATTTAATACCACGTTTGTGGCATTCATTTATTAGATTTTTAAAATCATCCATTGTGCCATAAGATGGGTCTATTTCATAATAATCTTTTACATTATATTTATGATAACTAGACGATGTATTTATTGGCATTAACCAGATACCATTAAACCCTAAGTCTTTTATATAGTCTAGTTTAGCTGTAACACCATTTAAATCACCAATTCCATCACCATTTGAATCATAAAATGATCTAACATATATTTCATAATAATTACGATAATTATCATCTATTATGTTAGTTGTAGTTAAATCTTCTTCTATTTCTTTGCCATATGGCGAATCACTACAACTTATTATTGTAAGAGCTAATATTACCGTTGAAATTAAAAGTAATATTTTTTCAATCATATTTCTAACCTTTAACTGCGCCACCTGTAACACCTTCTACATAATAACTTTGTAAACAGAAGAATAATATAACAATTGGAATAGATACAACTACACCTGCTGCGCAGAATACTGGGAAGTATTGAGTACCAGCTTCTTTTGATAGCATTTGTTGTAAACCTACAGCCACATTCATAAGTTCTGTTCTACCACCAGCCATAACTGAAGCAAGCATATAATCGCCCCATGGAGCTGTAAATGCAAGCAAAATAGTATAAACAACTATTGGTTTAGATAAAGGCATAATAACGCGCCAGAATATGGTGTTTTTATTTGCTCCATCTAGCATGGCTGCTTCATCTAATGAACGACTAATAGTGTCAAAGAAACCTTTAGCTACATAATAGTTCATTACACAACCGGATGTGTAAACTAAAATTAAACCAAACAAACTTGGCATACCATTAGCAAGCCCGATTGAACTTAACATATAATAAGTTATAATCATACCTAAGAAACCTGGGAACATTCCAATTATTAAGATAACTTTCATATATCCTTTTCTAGTTTTAAATCTTAATCTAGAAAATGAATAAGCACTAACTAATGTTAAGACTGTATTTAACACTGAGACAATTAATGCTATACAAAATGTATTCAAATACCATCTCCAAAAAGGATAAGTCTTATCAGTGAATAAGAAAATATAATTATCAAAGGTAAATTCTTGAGGTATTAATAAGTTAGATTCATAAGTTACCGCAAATGATTGAATTAATAAATAAACGAAAGGACAAATCCAAATAATTGCTAAAAGAATTAAAAAGATATAAATAACTGTTTTAGATATTATTTCCTTTGTTCTTTTACCACCTGACATATTAGGGTCTTGAAATACACTAAACTTTTTCATTATTGGAAATCCCCCTCATTCTTAACTGCATTAGTTCTGCTATAGAAAAATAGAGATAATGTAGCTACAACAACGAATACAATAATACCAATAACTGAAGCTACACCATAATCTTTAGATACTTCACCCATTGCTAGCTTATATAACCAAGTGATTAATAAGTCGGTTTGACCAGCGCCATATACATATGTGCTTAGTGGTGCACCATTTACAGTTGTAAATGAAGGACTACCACCAGATAATAGGTAAATAATATTAAAATTATTGATATTGCCAACAAAGTTAGATATTAAATATGGACCAGTTACAAATAGCATATATGGTAAGGTAATCTTAGCATACATCTTAAATGGACTAGCTCCATCAATACGAGCTGATTCATATAAGTCTTGAGGAATATTCATTAAGATACCAGAACACATTAGCATAGTATATGGAATACCTATCCACATGTTAACTACAATTATAGTAATCTTAGTGATTAATCCATCTTCTAAGAATCTAATATTTTCACTAATTATTCCGACATTTCTTAATAAAGCATTAAGACCGCCAGTTTCAGTTTTTAAAAATTGTGATAAGAATAATAAAGATATAAATTGAGGAACAGCGATAGTTGTGATTAAAACTGTACGCCATAGCTTTTTAAATCTAATACCCTTCTTATTGATAATCATAGCTACAATCATACCTAAAAAATAGTTTGTGAATGTAGCAAATATTGCCCAAATCAAAGTCCATAATAAGATTTGCATGAAAACCCCTGCGAATTGACTAGAATCTCCTCCAGCCATACCAAATAGCTTTTGGAAATTATAAGTGCCAACCCAATCAAACAAAACTCTTGGATTTTGATATGTCGATGAATAGTTAGTAAAACCAACTAAAATCATTACAAATAATGGGATTATGGTAAACATCACAACCCCAAGTGTTGGGAAAGCAAGTAAGACTTTGTGAAAGTTTTTACCTACTAAACTATTTAAAGTTTCTTTATCACCAACATGTTTACCAATTTTTTCTAAATTTTCTAATTCTCTATTTTCATTAATTTGAATAGACCATAAGAAAATTAAAATACCTATTAATATTAAGGTTATAACAAAATTTAATAAAATTAATAAACTATCATCTCTAAATTCCGCTATTTCAATACCTAAATTAGTATCAACATAAACTGTTTGGGCTACATAACCAAATGTCGCAATCTTAGCTATTGCGTTAGCACCAACAGTTACCATAAAGATGACAAAGGCTATTTCATAAATTAAATACATACATCCTTTAATTAATGATTTTCTTGATAAGTGTCCAAACCCCATAACTAGATAACTAGTTCTTGTCTTATAATCACCACTAACAAAAATTTCATATAAATTAACAAAGTAATTTATGATAGCGCTACCAATTTTTTTGAATAAAATAACTAGAGTGCTGCTAAAGAATTTAGCAATTCCTCTAGGTATTGCCTTAAAAAAATCTAAAATTTTATATAAAATTCTCTTATAACTAGGGAGTGCAAGGTATTCGATTGTCGTCATAAAATACTCCTCCTTTATAACAAGAAATACATAGTAGGGCTTTAAAGCCCATACTATGCATTATTAAATTGTTTTTTATTGACTAGCTTTAATAGAATCATTTAAAGTTTTAGCATAAGTTGCTATTTCTTCTAAAGTAAATGAACCATCTTGCATTGCTGTATAAAGAGTATTTGGAGCTGTCCAGAAGTTTGCTGGTACTGCAGTTTGAGCATGTGCGAATTCTTGTTGAGCAACTAAAGCTTGAACATTTGGATCTGACGTTACTTTAGAGTTTGCTGCAGCAGCTTTATTACATGGTGCAATGCCATTTTCTTCAAATCTAGCTAATTGTGATTCTTCGCCTGATAAATATTTAGCTAATTCATGAGCAGCCACTATAATCTATCATTATCACCTTGACTAACTTGAGGGTTAACGCCTAATAATTTACCACCTAAGAAAGCACCTAAGTGTTTTGTATCGCCATCAACTGTTACTGTTGGCATTACAGCACAACCATAATTGTCGCCTAATGCTTCTTTATATGCTGCAATATCCCAAGTACCTGCTATACAAGCTACTAAGTTATTAGTTGGAGTTGGAGCAGCCATTTCATTTTGCCATGCTGGACTTTGCATAATTTGATACATAGCTTTAATAGCTTTTTGACCAGCTTCGCCATCAAAGTCAGCAGAAACACTAGTTATAGCGCCGTCTTCATCAAATACCATTTTATAATCAGCACCATATGTAAATAGTGCGCCAGCTGACCAGAATGCTTCACCTAGGTTATAACCTACTCTCTTACCAGCTTCGGCTGCCTTATCTAACATAGTTTCAATAGATTTAACATCCTCAGCTGTATAGAATGATGTATCATATTGAACATAGTATGTATTATCACCGGTATATGGATAAGCATATAAGTTTTCATTAAATGTCGCTAAAGATACACCAAGTTCTGAGTTGTTTTCTGTTACGAAATCAGCATTATCACCAACTAGTCTAGCTAATGCACCTTTTTGATATAAGACTGTAATTTTATCTGATGCAAATTCATATACATCTGGTCCTACTACCCAGTCTAATACTTCACTATCAACCTTATCAGCACCATGTGCTACATATGTGATATTATAAGTATTTTCATCACCTAAAGATTTACGATATTGTTTAAATTTTTCAAATAAACTCTCATTAAATTCTTGGTCAGATGCCGCACCTGAATAAGTTAAGTTAATAGTCTTTGGACCATCATTTTCTTCGCCACCACCACAGGCAGCTAAGCTTAGTGTTAATAAACTAACACCCATTAAAGCAAATAATTTTTTCATCCTTTTTTACCTCCTAATATTAAAATATTTGCTGTTTTGATTAATCTATTGCTAGATTAATTTCCTTAATTAATTTTGCTATCTTCTTAGAATCAAACCCTTTTAATTTTTCTTTATAATCGTTTTTTGGTGTTAAATTTGATTCTATAAAGATAGTTTTAAAATTTAATGATTTAGCTGGTAATATATCGCATTCTAAATCATTACCTATCATTAAATAATGACTAGCCATAGGGGTTTTTAGTTTGGCTTTTTTAAAGAATTCTAAATTAGGTTTTTTAATACCATAATCACTTGATATGAAGATTTTCTTAAAATAATCTTTAATTCCTAATTCTTCTAATTCTTTTAAGGTAAAGATTGTTTGAGCATTTGATAAAACATAAAGATTATAATCATTATTGTTTTTTAGTTCTTCTAATAGTTCAATTACCCCGTCATATAATTTAATGTATTTAGTTGATAATTTGCGAAAATTATAAGCTATATCATCAATTATTAACATTTTATCTATTCCCTTAAATAATTTTGTAAATACATCAATTAGTTCAATTTCTTCTTTTTTCTTTTCTAATTTTTTAACTAACTTATAATATTTTTTCTTTAGTTTTAAAGGTTTATATATTTTGTATTTAGAAACGTATTTACTAAAATTATTCCAAAAAGTTATATCTTCTTCATCTGTACAAATATCTATTAAAGTTCCATATAAATCAAAATAAATATTGGTTATGTATACCCCCCCCTTATATTTTTTACCTAAAAAAAACTAAAGTTTATTTTAGATGCCAAATCAGTTTATTATAATCAAGGATTGAACGGTCTGATGAAAATTTAGCAGCTGATGCCATATTTATTAAACATTTTTCATAGAATATATCTTTACCATAATCTTGATTGGCTATTAATTTAGTTTTAATATAAGAATCAAAATCTGCTAAAACTAAATAATTATCTGGGTTGTTGCCATTTAATAATGAATCATAAATAGCTTTAAATACCCCGCTTCCTAAATCATCAAGTGTACCATCAATTAAAGATTCAACCACTCTTTTTAATTTTGGATTATTTTCTAATAATTCATAAGGATTATAATTTTCTTTTACTTTAGCTACTTCTTCAACATTTAAGCCAAAAATGTAGTTATTATTAAACCCAGCTTCTTCTGCTATCTCAACATTAGCTCCATCTAGTGTCCCAATTGTAGGGGTACCATTTAACATAAACTTCATATTAGAGGTTCCGCTAGCTTCCATTCCGGCCATTGAAATTTGTTCAGATAAATCAGCTGCACAAACTATTTTTTCAGCATATGATACATTATAGTTAGCTACAAACACAACTTTTAATATTTTGCTAACCTCAGGATCATTATTTACTAAGTCCGCTATCGTGTTAATATATTTAATGATAGCTTTAGCCATATAATAACCTGGTGCTGATTTAGCGCCAAAAATAAAGGCTGTAGGTTTAAAGTCTTTAATTGAGCCATCTTTAATACCATAATAGATATATAGAATGCTAAAGGCATTTAAAAGTTGTCTTTTATATTCGTATAATCTTTTTACTTGAACATCAAACATAAAGTCAGTTGGTATTAAGATGTTATCATGTTTATAAATATAATCACTTAAAATCTTTTTATTTTTTTGTTTTATAATTTTAAATTTTTCTAAGAATCTTTTATCAGTTACATAGCTTTTGACTTTAGATAATTCATCTAAATTACAAATCCATTTATCTCCAATTAAAGAACAAATTTCTTTAGTTAAATTTGGGTTATTCAATACTAACCATCTTCTTGGCGTTATTCCATTTGTTACATTTTCAAACTTATCGGGATATAAGTTATACCAATCTTTAAAAGTATCAGCTTTTAAAATATTAGTATGAATCTCAGCTACCCCATTTACTTTAGCTGCTACAAAGATTGCTAGATTAGCCATATGTACTAAATTATCTTTAATAATGTAATATTTAGTATTATCTAATGTGTTATCAATAATATCTTGTAATTTGATAATTTCAGTTAATACATCAGGTAAATATTTTTCTAACATCTCAACTGGCCATTTTTCTAATGCTTCACCCATTATTGTATGATTAGTAAAGTTAAATGATTGATGACATATCTCTAAAGCTTCATTAAAAGACAAACCTTCTTTTTGTAACAATCTTAAATATTCTGGTATAGCTAGAGTTGGATGAGTATCATTTAATTGGAATATTTGATATTTAGCTATATCTTTTAAACTATGTTTTTTCGTTTTATATTTAGCTAAAATATCTTGAAGTGAGGCCGAAACCATAAAATATTCTTGTCTTAATCTTAAAACTTTACCAAGATATGTATTATCATTAGGATATAAGACAGCTGTGATTTCTTTAGCATTATATTCATTAATTGCATTTTCGCTACCTTGCATATTATCAAAGGCTTTAAAATCAAAATCTTCATAAGCTTCGCTTTGCCATAGTCTTAAAGTATTAACTACCTTACTATCATAACCAATAACTGGCATGTCATAAGGGATAGCCTTTACCTTCATATCTGAAAATTCAACTATTCTTGCATCTTCATCACGTCTAATTGAGAATGGGTCACCCCACTTTAGCCAATCATCAGCTTCTTCATTTTGAAAACCATTGATAAAGTTTTGTTTAAACAAACCGAAACGATATCTTATGCCATAACCATCTAAAGGAATACCTTTAGTGGCTGCTGATTCTAAAAAACAAGCTGCAAGCCTTCCGAGACCACCATTACCTAAAGCGGCATCTTCAACTTCTTCAAATTCATTTAAATCAATATGAAAATTAGCTAGTGAGTTTTTAACATCTTCAGTCATTTTCATATTTAGTAAGTTAGCATATACAAGTCGTCCTATTAAGAATTCGGCAGAGAGATAACCACATTTCTTAATGTCGGCACATCTTGTATTATGCCAATCATTACTTACTTTTAACATTATTAATTTAGATATTACATTATAAAGCTGTTTGACATTAGCTTCTTTTACATCTATTTGATATTCTAACCTCATCAGTTCTTCTATTTCTTTTGTATAATCCATTTTTACCTCCTATACTTTGTCACCAAGCTAGCAAGTCTTAAAGCTAATTCATTTGACAAATTTTCCTTTAAAATTCGGTAAGACCAGTTATCAGTAGAAACTGTAGAAGGTAGATTCATTCTAGATTTGCCATCTTGACATAATAAGTCTTGCATTGGAATTATACAAGTATCTGCTTTAGATGCATAAGCAAGTTCAATTACACATTCAACTAATTTATGTGGTTCTTCACCTAAATATTTAACATTTAGAAGTTCGCATTCTTTTTCTAAATCTTTATAGTAAATCTCAAGTTCTTCTTCTTTTAAGTCTAAAATATATTGATACAAAGGCATATTATCATGGGTACCTGTATAGACAACATAATTATTAGTGTAATTTGATGGTTTATGTTCATTATCACTATGGCCATCAAAAGCAAACTCAATTATCTTCATGCCAGGATATCCTACTTGCTTCATTAAGGTTCTAACACCCTCATCAATTGTGCCCAAGTCTTCCGCTACAATATTAAGGTCTAATTTATCTTTAAATAAATCAAATTTAGGTCCATCTTGCCAACTACCTTTTCTTGCGTTTACATGTCCATATGGTATAGCATAATATCTATCAAATCCTCTAAAATGATCTATTCTTAAAATATCATATAGGGCAAAAGCTTTTGATATTCTCTCATTCCACCATTTATAACCATTATCTTTCATATATTGCCAATTATAGATTGGATTACCCCATAACTGACCATCATCAGTAAAGGCATCTGGTGGACAACCTGCTACTAAAGTTGGAACTTTATTTTGATCAAGCAAGAACATTTCAGGATGCATCCAAACTTCAACACTATCATAAGCAATATAAAGTGGCATATCACCCATTATCTCGATACCATTATCGTTAGCATATTTATGTAATTTGTTCCATTCATCTAAAAATTCATATTGAGTCCAAATCCAAAATAAGTATTCTTTATAATAATCATTAATAATTCCTTCTTCTAATTCTTTAGAATAATTTTGATATGTTTTATCCCATTTATCCCAAGATATGTAGTTATGAATTTTCTTAATAGTCATAAAGACTGCAAAATCTTTATATTCTCCTTTAGCTACAAAATCTAAAAAGTCTTTATTGTTACTATCAAAATTTAAGAAAGCTTTATATAACATTTCTATTTTACCATTAAAAAGTAAGCTATAATCTACTTTATTATCTTCATAACCTAATTTAACATCTTTGTAATCACTTAATTTTAATAATCCTTTTTCTCTTAAAATATCAAAGTCTATAAAATAATAATTTAGGGCTGTAGAAGATACAGATTGATAAGGAGAATCACCATAATTAGTTGGAACAATCGGCAAAACTTGCCAAATTTTTAATTTAGCTTTTTTTAGCCAATCTACAAAATGATAAGCTTCTTCTCCTAATGTTCCTATTCCATATTTACTAGGTAATGAACTAATATGTAAAAGTAGTCCAGCCTTTCTTTCGTTTTCTTTCATATAAAATACCCCTTTTTTGTAAAACGTTTTCGTATGTATTATTTTAAACTAATAAAAAAAATTTGCAAGCGTTTTTACTTGTTTTCGAAAAGTCTCAAAACAACGCATTTATTTTCGAAAAAATTTCGAGAATAAATTGAAAAAAGCATAAATTAGTATATAATAGTAATGGTGATAGCCTAAAAATAAAATGTATTTAATCTAAGCACGAGCATAAAAAGGGCTTAAATGTGATCTGTAGTTTACAATAGCTCCTCGTGCTTAGCTTATAACAAAAAATTATTTTCATAGCTATGTGTGTCTTCGACACATGAGAAAGGAATGTGAGGTTAATATGAAAATAAAAGACATAGCCTACGACTTGCATCTATCAGTCTCTACAGTTTCTAAGGCATTAAATGGTGCTTTTGATGTCTCTAATGAAACTAAACAGCTAGTTCTAGACTATGTTAAAAAGGTTGCTTATAAAGCTAGAGACCAAAGACTAAAGACGACAAAAAAAAGAAGGTTATGTGTTATCCACAATGTCGATAATTTAACAAATCCTTTTAGTTTATTTATGGCGCTTAGCGCCGCTTTTTCAAAATATGCTGGGGAAAATAATTTTGAAGTGATTCACGTAAGTGCTCATCAAATTGGGGAAAGTTATGATGATTATTTAAAAGATAATCATTTTGATGGGGCTTTTATTTTAGGATTAAATTATGAAAGTCCCTTATTGAATAAAATTAAAGGAACTAATATACCTACTGTTTTATTTGATAATATAGTTGAAGGTGATAAAATATCTTCAATAAACAATGAAAATTTAAATACAATTTCTAAATTAGTAACTCTATTACATAATAAAGGTCATAATAAAATTGGTTTTATTCATGGTGATAGGAGCTCTTTTATATCTAACGAAAGATATGCAGGTTACATTATTGGACTTGAAATGAATGGTATAGCCTATAATCCAAATTATATTTATTTTGGTTCATATAATGAAGAATCAGGTTATAAAGCCGCATCTTTTTTCAAAAATACTGATGTTTCAGCTATAGTTTGTTCATCAGACAGTATCGCAATAGGTCTAATTAGAGGACTTAAAGATATTGGGATTAGTTGCCCTGAAGACGTTTCAATCACTGGTTATGATGATCTTGAAATAGCTAGTTATTTTACTCCGCCTTTAACTACAGTCCGTCAAGACCTAGACCTAATAGGAAATAGAGCTTTTGACTTGCTTGTCAGTATGTTAATGAATAGAACAAATCAAAGAATTGTTATATTTTCAGATATTATAATTAGAGAGTCTATTAGAAATATTTTATAAAAACTAGTAATAAAGATTTCAAGACTATAATAATCAGGATAATACCACCAGCTATAACAGTCTTATTTTTATGCTTTTTGTTCTAATTTTTACTATTTTTTCGGACAAAACTCACAAATTTTTTTAAAAAAATGATTAAATCTAATTATGTTAAGTAAGCGTGAAAAATACGACGGATTTTAAATAGAACCATCATTTTATATGATGTAAGTATAATATATAAAGGTGGTTTTTATTATGGCAAAATTTACAGATGAAGAATTTCTTACATTATATGAAGAGTATTGTAATTCAAATTATAGTGTAGTTGATTTTTGTAATTTAAAGGGAATTGCTAAATCAACATTTTATAAAAAGATAGCTAGAATTAATCGTAAAGAAAAGTTTATTGATATTACTGATAAATTAACAGTTCATTCAGAGTTTAGACTTAATTTAAAAACTATGGATATCATAATTGATAAAAATAGTGATTTAGATCTTTTGAAAGAAGTCATAAGGAAACTTAGTTAATATGATTGATTTAAATACTATTAAAAAGATTTATATAATGCCTGGTTATACAGATTTACGTCTTGGCATTGATGGATATGCTGCTATTGTCAAATATCAGTTTAATAATAATCCATTTGATGGTTCATTATATATCTTTTGTAATAAACAAAGAGATAAAATTAAAATACTTCATTTTGAATATGATGGCTTTTGGCTTTATTATAAAAGACTTGAAACAGGTAGAATTAAATGGCCCAAAAATGATCAAATAACTAACATTGAAACAAGGCAATTAAGGTGGCTTTTAGATGGTTTAAAAGTAAATCAAAAGGCTTTAAAAAATGTGAAGCAAATCAAATAATATAATAGCTTAAAGGTCGAAAAATGTTGTAATTTCGGCGTTTTTTTGGGTATAATATAAACAATAAAAAGAAAGGTTTTGGTGCTTAATTATGTTATTAGCTCACCCTGTTCCAAGTAAAGAAGAATTAAAAAAATCAACTGAATAAGGCTTTTTAAGAATGAAATTATAAAAGAGAATTACTAAAATAGCTTATAAAGCTAAAGGTAATTCTCTTTTTTTATCTACGTAGCATTTTACACGCTTACATTATTATGGCAATTACAATGAATATGAGGCTTTTTAACAACATGTCCTTTAGGTGGCTATGAAACATCTAGTGATATATATAAAATAGGTAAATATACATTTGTCGTTTCTGCTCCTTGTATTATTGGTGTTGGTAATAATAAAGGTGAAGTTTATGAACTAAGTGAAGCTTATAATAAAAATATCTTAAACGATAATGATATTGAAGACATTTATAATCTATATAATATATGTAATAAAATTTCTGCATATCCTTGGTGGAAAAATTATTTAGTGGTTGTGGAGGGATTAGAGTGAAAAAAATATTTACATTTATATTGCTTATTCCGCTCTTGTTTATCATAGGATGTAATCAAAATAAAAAAACTGAATATATAAATATTCATTATTTTGACTATGTAATTAAAGTAGATAAATCGACACTAGATTTAAATAATTTACCTTATACCAAATCACTAAAATGGAAAAGTTTTGCCGATAAAAACTACACTACACCTTATGTAGCTAAAAATTATATTAATAATGATGAGATTTATGTAGCTTATCATTTTGGTAATTTCAATGACTATTATGTAATTTTAGTCTATGATAATTGGTGGTATAAAACTTTTTCTTATAATTATGGTGAAGAATATATCAAAGACTTCAATAATTTATCTTTAATAGACCATTATTATAAAAATTATAA
The DNA here is from genome assembly GCA_949292525.1 of uncultured bacterium. Lineage (GTDB taxonomy): Bacteria > Bacillota_I > Bacilli_A > Acholeplasmatales > Anaeroplasmataceae > CALUXS01. The sequence goes on from CASEZJ010000007.1 coordinate 28,394, forward strand.
CTTTAAATTGCGCGAACATGATGAAATTGTGTTTTATAATGGTGAAAATGTGTATGATTTAGATGAGGCTATAAATAATAATATTTTAAGTAATGATGAAATAACTAATTTATTTAATGCCTATAATATTTATTATTACTATTGCCAAAGTCAAATCACAAACCTTACTTATTCTCTTAATGTTTTCCCTGGATATCAGGATATAGATGATCCTTATTTTAAAAATCCTTATATATAGATAAAAGGCGGTAATCCGCCTTTTATTTAAATAAATTATAAAATAAAACTGGTGTTTTAGCTATAATATCTATTTCTTTGTGATTATAGGGGTTAATAAATACTAATCTCGAGGCGTGTAAACCTAATCTTTTACATGTTTCTTTATGACCATATTTATCATCACCTATAATTGGGTGACCTAAATTTGCTAGTTGAACTCTAATTTGGTTTTTTCTACCCGTATCTATATTTATATCTAATAGGGAAAAGGTTTTATTTTCTTTTATTACTTTATAATGCGTAATAGCCAATTGATCGTTTCTATTATTTGAAACATATACCAAATTATATTCATTATTAGCTAAATAGTTTTTAATAGTTCCTTCTTTTTCTTCTAAAAGGCCTTCACATATAGCAATATAACCACGATATTTAACAAATTTATTCCATTCTAAACGAAGTCGAGACTGTAATTTAACATTAGTAGTAAATACTAACACTCCTGATGTTTCTTTATCTATTCTATGGATAACATAGGGTCTTTTATGTTTAGTTTTTAAATAGTTAAAAACTTGACTATAGGCCGTATCTTCTAATTCTTTATCTGTTGCTACTGAGAGTATGCCTGCAGGTTTATTAACAGCTATAAAGTCTTCATCTTCATAAATTATGTCTAGATGAAGCTTTTTTTCTTGTCTTTTAACTTGTGGTAATGTAGTAACAGGAAATTTAGTTAAAGAGACTTCATCTTCATTAGCTAAAGGAAAGTTAAATTGACTAACTTGGTTACCATTTACTAAAACTTGTTTATTTGATAAAAGATGTTTTACATTATTTCTCGAAGTATTTAATTTTTCTAATAAGAATGTCATTAATTCACTTGATCTTTTTACTTTATATTTTGCAGTAACAATTATTTTATTATCCTTAGCCATTAAGATCCCTCCTGTTTTGAGCCTATTAATTATACTACATTTTAATTCTAAAAAAAATAGAAAACTTAAAATAAAAAGAGACTTTTAAAAGCCTCTTTAATCTTATTATTCAACCCATTCAATAATAGCCATAGGTGCTGCATCACCACGACGGAAACCAGTTTTAATAACTCTAGTATAACCACCGTTGCGGTTTGCAAATCTAGGAGCTATTTCATCAAATAATTTTTGAATAGCATATTTATTATTGTCGTCTTTTTCAAAACGAATTAAAGTAGCTGCTTGTCTACGAGAATGTAGAGTATTAGTTTTACCTAATGTAACCATCTTATCAGCTAATCTTTTTAATTCTTTAGCTTTAGTTTCTGTAGTTTCAATTTTACCATTTAAAATTAAATCAGTAATTAAATCACGAAGTAAAGCTTTTCTTTGAGCACTGCTACGACGTAGTCTAGAATAAGACATGTTGTATCCTCCTTGTTATTCTTTATGGAAACCTAAGTTTAATTGTTCTAATTTTTCTTTGATTTCTTTTAATGATTTACGTCCTAAATTACGAACCTTCATCATATCTTCTTCTGATTTAGCTATTAAATCAGCAACTGTATTAATACCAGCTCTTCTTAAACAGTTATATGAACGAACAGATAAATCTAAGTCTTCAATTGTTTTTTCCATTTTTGAATTCTTATTTTCTTCTTCTTTTTCAGCCATATAACTATTTGCTTCTGCTTGTTCAGAAATAGCATTTACAACTTCTAGATGTTCAATCATCATTTTAGCTGCAATACCAATTGCATCAACAGCTGAAATAGAACCATTAGTTGTAACATTAACTGTCAATTTATCAAATGAAGCATCATTATCAACGATATCTTTTGTTATTTCATAAGATACATTAGTAACAGGTGTATAGATAGAATCAATAGCTATAGTAGATTCATCTATTACATATTGTTTATTTTTGTCTGCACTAACATAACCTACACCACGGCGAACCTTTAAGAACATATTAATGCTGCCACCTGCAGCTACAGTACAAATATGTTGTTCTGGGTTAACTACGCTTACGTCTAGATCATGAATAATATCTCCAGCTGTTACTTCACCTTCATCTTTGTTTATTTCTAAAATTGTTTCAAAATTAGGATCTGTTGATTCAGTTTTTAAAACAACTCTTTTTAAATTTAAGATGATAGTAATAACATCTTCAACAACACCTGAAAGATTTTCAAATTCATGTTGAACGCCTTCGATTTTAGCACTAACAAAAGCTGTACCTGGTAAAGATGATAACATAATTCTTCTTAAAGCATTACCAATAGTAAGACCAAAACCTCTTTCTAAAGGTGCTACTTCAAATGAACCATATGATTTATCTTCTGATAAATATTTAACAATAGCCTTTGGCTTTTCAAATTTTAATTCCTTCATAATCGGCCTCGCTTTTTATGATTAACCACGAGGACGTTTTGGTGGACGACATCCGTTATGTGGAACTGGTGTACAATCTTTAATTGATGTAATTTCTAATCCGGCTACTTCAAGAGAACGAATAGCAGCATCACGTCCTTGACCTGGACCTTTAACTGAAACTTCTACTTTTACTACACCTTGATCTAAAGCTGATTTTGCTGCAGCTTCACTAGCTGATTGAGCAGCAAAAGCTGTAGATTTACGGCTGCCTTTGAAACCTAATGCACCAGCACTGCTCCATGCAATAACATTACCAGCAGGATCAGTAATTGTAACTATTGTATTATTAAAACTTGCGTGAATATGAGCAACACCCACAGGGCAATTTCTCTTAACACGACGTTTTGTAACCTTACGTGCCATAATTTAATCCTCCTTATTTCTTTTTATTTGCGATAGTACGTGCTGGACCCTTACGAGTACGAGCATTATTACGTGTATTTTGACCACGAACAGGAAGACCTTTACGATGTCTTAAGCCGCGGTAACAACCAATTTCCATTAATCTTTTAATGTTAAGAGCTACTTCTCTACGTAATTCACCTTCAATTTTATATTTTGAAATTTGAGATCTAATACGTGTTAATTCATCTTCAGATAAATTTTTAACTCTAGTATCTTCACTAACATTAGCATCTTTTAAAATGTTTTTAGCGATTGTTGGACCAATACCATAAATATATTGTAATGATACAACAACACGTTTTTCATTTGGAATATCTACACCTGCAATACGTGCCATAATTTAATCCTCCTAAAATTCTATCCTTGTCTTTGTTTATGTTTTGGATTTTCGCAAATAACCATAACGCGTCCTTTACGTTTGATTACTTTACATTTATCGCACATTGGTTTAACTGATGGTCTAACTTTCATTTTATTACCTCCGTTATCTCTACTTATGTCTATAAGTGATTCTGCCACGTGTTAAATCATAAGTTGATAATTCAACTGTAACCTTATCACCTGGTAAAATGCGTATGTTATTCATGCGGATTTTACCAGAAACGTGGGCCAAAACTTGATGATCATTTTCTAATTTTACAATAAATTGAGTGTTAGGTAATACATCTACTACTTTTCCTTCTAACTCAATAACATCGTCTTTTTTTGCCATTTTTCCTCCTAAATTAAAGCTTAAGTTTTAGTTTGGCCGTCCTCGTTTAAGAGGACGACTTAATACTAATAACAATGTGCTAAATTATTGTATTATTTAGCTAAAACTTCTTTAATATCTTCAAATACTTTTGCAAAATCTTGATCACCATTTACTGTCTTTAATAAATGTTGATCTCTATAATAATCTAGTAAAGGAGCTGTTTTTTCATCATAAACCTTTAAACGGTTATAAGCTGTATCATAAGTATCATCAGCTCTTTGAATTAAGTTGTTTCCGCATTTATCACATACACCTTCAACTTTTGAAGGGTTGTTTTTAATATGATATGTAGCACCACAACTTGGACAAACTCTTCTACCTACTATACGATCAATTAATACTTCTGGTTTTACATCGATATCTAAAACAGCATCTAATGCATCATTATTTTCTTTTAAGAAAGCATCTAAGGCATAAGCTTGTTCTAGATTTCTAGGGAAACCATCTAATAAGAAACCAGATTTACAATCAGCTTGGCTTAATCTATCTTTAACTAATTCAATAGTTAATGAATCAGGAACAAGTTCACCTTTATCCATATAGCCTTTAGCTAATAAACCTAATTTTGTTTGTTGTTTTAAGTTTTCTCTAAATATATCCCCTGTTGAAATATGAGGAATATGATAGTATTCTCTAATATTTACGGCCTGAGTACCTTTACCAGCACCAGGACGACCCATAATTAATAATTTCATAAACTACTCCAAAAAGCCTCGATAATCTTTTGTTTCTGAAGCTGTTTCTAATTGATTACATGTTTCTAAGGCAACACCAACAACGATAATTAATGATGTACCACCAACTGTAATAATTGAAGCTTCAGTAGTTGTAAAACCAAATGCTAGAGAAACAATAATAGGTACTAATGCTACAATAGCTAAATAAGTAGCACCTAGAAGTGTTGTTCTAAATAATATTCTAGCTAATTGATTTTTTGTTTCTTCGCCTCTTCTATAACCTGGAATATAAGCTCCTTGCTTGTCTAAATTTTCACTTATTTTTTCAGGATCAACCATCATAAATGAATAGAAGAATGAGAAGAAGAAAATTAATAAGATGTATAAAGTCATACCAATAGGTTCATGATACGAGAATACATTGTTAACCCAGATACCAGCTACTGTATTACTTTGACCTAACATACCTACTATTGTAAGTGGGATAGATAAAATAGTTGAAGCAAAGATAACAGGGATAACGCTAGCACTATTTAACTTAATAGGTAAATCACTGTTTCCACCTTGTTGACGGTTAGCATATTGAATTGGAATTCTTCTTTTTGCACCTTCAAAGAATACAACGGCGAAAATCATTAAAATGTATAATACAATTATTACAATAAAACAAGTAATATTGCCAGCATTAGCGGCTCCATCAGCGATATATTTTGTCCATAATGTAGTAAACATTGATGGTACTGAAGTAATAATACCAGCAGCAATAATCATTGATGAACCATTACCAATACCATGACGAGTAATTAAATCAGCTAACCACATTGTAAAACATGAACCAGCTGTAATTACTATAGCCATATAGATATAGAATAACCAGAATAGGTTTTCATATTGAATAGCATCAGCTACTAAAATGTTTTCCGGACGAGCTCCTAAACCAAATAATAGGGCTAAACCTTGAACTAAAGCTAAAACTATTGAAACATATCTTGTTATACGATTTAATTTTTGTTTACCAACTTCACCTTGTTCTGACCATTCTTTCCATTTAGGAATTACTACTTGTAACATTTGAATAACAATTGATGAAGTGATATATGGTGAAATACCTAATGCTAAAATAGAGAAATTAGATAAACCACCGCCTGAAAAGGCGTTTAAGATGGTAAGGAAGTTGTTATTAACTATTTCTGCTCGAATAGCTAATGTATCTACCATCGGAATAGGAATGTAAGTTCCAATTTTAAATACTAAAAGAATTAGAAACGTGAATATTAATTTTCTTAATATTTCACGATTACTGAAAATCTTTTTAATTTTTTCTAACAACTTACATCACCTCTACAGTTCCACCAGCTTCTAATATAGCTTCTCTCGCTTTTGTAGAGAATTTATCGGCCTTAACTGTTAGTTTTTTTGTAAGTTTGCCATTTCCTAATACTTTAACACCATCGTTAACTTTTTTTACTAAACCAGCTTCTTGTAAAGCTTTTACATCAACAACAGCACCATCTGCAAATACGTTTAAATCTTCCACATTTACTACGCTATATTCAACGCGATTAACATTGTGGAAACCTCTCTTAGGTAAACGTTGGAATAAAGGTAATTGTCCACCTTCGAAACCAGGTCTTACGCCACCGCCTGAACGAGCATTTTGACCTTTGTTACCTTTACCAGCAGTTTTACCAGTACCGCTACCAATACCACGGCCAATACGTTTTCTTGCATGTCTAGCACCAGGAACAGGTTTTAATTCATTTAACATTTTGAGGCACCTCCTTATTACTTAATTTCAACTTTTACCATATGAGCTATGGTAACGATCATTCCTTTAATTGCTTCATTTTCCTCTTTTTCTACACTTTGACCAATCTTAGTAAGACCTAGAGCTTTTGCAGTCTTTACTTGATTAGGTTTACGACCAATTAAACTTTTAACTAATGTAATTTTATACATAATTGTTACCTCAAAATCTCTTCTACTGTTTTGCCACGTCTTGCGGCAACAGCTTCTACAGAATTTAATTGTTTTAATCCATCAACTGTAGCTCTAATAACGTTGATTGGAGTTTTAGATCCTAATGATTTTGATAAAATATTAGAAATACCAGCTAGTTCAACAACTGCACGAACAGGACCACCAGCAATAACACCGGTACCTTGAGCAGCAGGTTTTAATAAAACATGACCAGCACCATATCTACCTTCTACAGTATGAGGAATTGTAGTGTTTACTATAGAAACAGCAAATACATTTTTCTTAGCATTTTCAACTGCTTTTTTAATTGCATCAGGTACTTCGCTAGCTTTACCTGTACCAAAGCCTACGTTACCTTTACGATCTCCAACAACTACTAAAGCAGAAAAACGCATAGTTCTACCACCTTTAACAACCTTTGTAACACGATTAATAGCTACAACACGTTCTTCGTATTCTGGTTGTACGTCTTTAACTTCTTTATCTTGACGCATGATAACCTCCTTAGAATTCTAAGCCGGCTGCTCTAGCAGCATCAGCTAAGGCTTTAACACGACCATGATATAAATAACCACCACGATCAAATACATTAAAGTACCAACTTCAGTTGCTGCTTCTACATTGCCACCGTTTTTCAAATCTTTAATTTCAAGAGTTGAAGCTTGAGCTAATGTTTTTCCTGCTTCATCATCGATAAGTTGAGCATAAATTTGTTTATTAGAACGGAAAACGCAAAGACGTGGTTTTAAAGATGTACCTTTAACATTTTGACGAATACGTAAATGACGTTTTTGTCTAGTAATATTACTTGAAACTTTATTAATCATAATGTGTACCCCTTTCTAACTACTTCTTAGCAGTTTTACCTTCCTTACGACGAATATGTTCATCGCTATATTTAATACCTTTACCTTTATATGGTTCAGGTTTACGAACTTCTCTAATTTCAGCAGCGAATTGACCTACTAATTGTTTATCAATACCTGATACATTAACAATTGTATTTTTAGGTAATTCAACTTTTAATCCAGCTGGAATTTCAAGTTCAACTTGATGTGAATAACCAACACTTAGAACTACTTTATTTCCTTGTAAAGCAGCACGGTAACCTACACCGTTAATTTCTAATGATTTTGTAAAACCTTTAGAAACACCTTCTACCATGTTATGAACTAAAGCACGAGTTGTACCATGAATAGTTTTCATCCATTTAGTGTCATCAGGACGTTTAACATGTAATTCGTTTCCTTCAACAACTACACTTAAGTTTTTGTCGAAATCAAAACTCAACTCTCCCTTAGGACCTTTAACGTCGATATGATTATCTTTAATAGTAACGTTAACGTCTGCAGGAAGTAAAATTGGCTTATTTCCAATACGTGACATTTTAATTTTCCTCCTAAAATATTACCAAACGTAAGCTAAAACTTCGCCACCGATATTTAACTTACGTGCTTGCTTATCAGTCATTACTCCTTGAGAAGTAGAAATGATAGCAATACCTAAACCGTTTAAAACCTTAGGTAATTCATCTGCTTTTGCATATACTTTTAACCCTGGTTTTGAAACAGATTTAAGTCCTTTGATTACACTTTCTTGATTATCAGTGTATTTTAATGTAACAGTAAGTGTACTCTTTACACCTTCAGTAGCTTTATAAGATGCAATATAGCCTTCATTCTTCATTACTTCAAGAATAGCTTGTTTCATTTTTGAATTAGGCATTTCTACTGTTGGATGACCAATTTGTTTAGCATTACGAATACGAGTAAGCATATCTGCAATTGGATCTGTCATCATAATTAATTTCCTCCTTTAGATGATATTACCAGCTGGCTTTTTTAACGCCAGGGATTTGTCCTTTATATGCTAATTCACGGAAGCATAAACGGCAAAGTTTAAAATCTCCCATAACAGCATGAGGACGACCACAACGTTCGCAACGTGTATATTTACGAGCGCTATATTTTGGTTTTCTATGATTTTTAACAATTAATGATGTTTTTGCCATAATATATCCTTTCTACTTTCTAAAAGGCATACCTAATAATTGTAATAGGGTACGTCCTTCTTCATCGCTTTTTGCAGTAGTAACAATAACAATATCCATACCTCTTACTTTTTTAACTTTATCAAAGTTAATTTCAGGGAAGATTAATTGTTCTTTAATACCTAAAGTATAGTTACCGCGACCATCGAAAGCATTGCCATTAATACCACGGAAATCACGAACACGTGGTAATGCAATTGATACAAGTTTATCTAAGAATTCATACATTCTTTCGCCTCTTAAAGTTACTTTACAACCAATAGGCATACCTTCTCTTAATTTGAAGTTAGCAATTGATTTCTTAGCTTTTGTAACAATTGGCTTTTGGCCAGAAATTTGAGTTAATTCTTCAACAGCATCATCTAAGACTTTAGCATTAGCTACAGCATCACCAACACCCATGTTGATAACGATTTTTTCTAACTTAGGGATTTCCATTGAAGATTTATAATTAAACTTTTTAGCTAATTCTGCTTTAACAGAAGTTTGATAAGCTTCTTGTAAACGATTCATATAGTTTCCTCCTCTTCTATTACTTGAATTCATAACCAGATTTTTTAGAAACTCTAACCTTTACAACTTTACCCTTAACTTCTTTTTCTACTAAATTAACTCTAGTAGGAACATTTTTCTTTGGATCTAATAACATAACGTTAGAAGCATCGATTGGAGCTTCTTTTTCTACGATAGAACCACTTTGGTTTTGTTGAGTTGGTTTTTGGTGTTTCTTAACAATGTTTACGCCTTCAACTATTACTCTATTTTCTTTAGGGAAAACTTTAAGAACTTTACCAGTCTTAGGAATTTTATTACCTTTTTTATCGGTAGTAAATCTATCTTTACCAGCGATAACAACTACTGTATCGTTAACTTTAATATTCATACCTAAGCCTCCTCCTTAAAGTACTTCTGGAGCAAGAGAAACAATTTTCATGAAATTCTTATCACGTAATTCTCTAGCAACAGGACCGAAAATACGGCTACCACGAGGTGTACCATCTTCACGGATGATAACTGCAGCATTTTCATCAAATTTAATATATGAGCCATCTTTACGTCTTAAACCATTTTTAGTACGAACGATAACGGCTTTAACTACATCGCCTTTTTTAACTGCGCCGTTAGGAGCAGCTTCTTTAACAGAACATACAACGATGTCGCCAACATTGGCATAACGGTGTAAAGCACCGCCTAAAACTTTTATAATTAATAACTCACGTGCACCTGAATTATCAGCTACAGCAAGTCTTGTTTCTTGTTGTACCATAATTGTTACTCCTTTCAGAAACTAAATTGATTCTCTTTTTTAACCACTTCGATTAAACGATAAAATTTAGTTTTTGAAAGTGGTCTAGTTTCCATGAAGCGAACAACATCGCCAACTTTAGCACTATTGTTTTCATCATGAACATGAAATTTAGATGTTTGTTTAATACGTTTTTTATAGATGCGGTCAGTTTTAAAACTGTCTACAGCTACAACAACAGTCTTATCCATCTTATCTGAAACTACAGTTCCTTGAAAAACTTTACGACTATTACGTTCCATGTTGTCCTCCTACTACTCTTTTGCCGCATTTTGTTTTTCTGTTAATACAGTTAACATGCGGGCAATTGTTCTTTTAATTTCCTTCATTTTTGAAGGATTTTCAGCTGTACCTAAAGCAGCTTGAAAACGAATATTAAATAATTCTTCTTTTAAATCTGCAATTTTCTTATTGATTTGTTCAACGCTTAATTCGCGGATTTCACTAGTTTTCATCATGTTTAGGCACCTCTTTTCACAAATTTTGTTTTGCAAGGTAATTTATGAGAAGCTAATCTTAAAGCTTCACGAGCTACTTCTTCGCTAACACCAGCAACTTCAAATAAAATTAAACCAGTTTTAACTACAGCAACCCAAGATTCAGGAGCACCTTTACCAGAACCCATACGAACTTCTAGAGGTTTATGAGTTTTAGCTAAATGTGGGAATACCTTAATCCATACTTGACCTTGACGATTCATATAACGAGTAATCGCAACACGGGCTGCTTCAATTTGTCTATTTGTTAACCAACAACCTTCAGTTGCTCTTAAACCATATTCACCAAATGCTAATTCAGTACCGCCCTTTGCTAGTCTATCACGATAATAAACTCGATGTGGACGACGAAATTTAACTCTTTTAGGCATTAACATAATTATTTACCTCCCTTAGAGTCATCTTTTTTTGCAGGAGCTTTAGCTTCTTTAGCAGGTTTTTTATTTTCAGTACCTTTTTGTTGAGGACGTGGTTTTCTAACTTTACGTTCTTCAACTTGACGAGGTTTTACTTCTAAAACTTCACCTTTATAAATCCAAACTTTAATACCTAATTTACCATAAGTAGTTAAAGCTTCAGCTACTGCATAATCGATATCAGCACGAAGAGTATGTAGAGGAACTTGTCCTTCAATATAACCTTCGCTACGTGCCATTTCAGCACCAGCTAAACGACCAGAAATAGATGTTTTAACACCCTTAGCTCCAGCCTTTAATGCACGTTGAATTGCCATCTTTTGTACACGACGGAAAGATGCACGATTTTCTAATTGTTCAGCCATTGATCTAGCAACTAAAGTTGCATCTAATTCAGGCTTTTTAATTTCAACAACATTAATTATAATGTCTTTTTTAGTTCTATATGCTAATTCTTTAACGACAGCATTTTTAGTTTCTGCATCACGGCCAATAACTGAACCAGGTCTTGCAGTATAGATAGTAATTTTTACTCTATCTTTATGATCTTTACCAACGCCGTTTAAACGTTCAATAATAACACGTGAAACTTGAGCTTTCTTATATACTTCATCTAAATATTTTCTGATTTTTACATCTTCTAGTAATAAATCAGCCACTTTAGTTTTATCAGCATACCATGCAGCATCCCAATCACGAATAATACCAACACGTAATCCGACTGGACTAACTTTTTGACCCATGATACTCCTCCTACTCTCTTTCAGCAACAACTACTGTGATGTTGCAATATCTTTTAATAATGATGTCGCCTCTACCTTTAGCACGAGGGAACATTCTTTTTAAACGCATGCCATCATTTACATAGCAAGCTTTAACATATAAATTATCTTTATTTAAACTGTGGTTATTTTCTGCATTAGCTACTGCAGAATTTAATACTTTCATTACTGCTTCACAAGCTAGCTTATTAGTTAATCTTAATATAGCATTAGCTTCCATAACATTTTTGTTACGAATTAAGTCAACAACTAAACGAGCTTTACGAGGAGTAATACCAACATTTTTTGCTACTGCTTTTACTTCCATAATTATCCTCCTTATTTAGCTGCCTTCTTATCGTCACCATGACCATGCGTAGGAGCGAATTCACCAAGTTTATGACCAACCATATCTTCAGTAATATATACTGGAGTGTGTTCACGACCATTATATACGGCAATTGTATGACCAACAAATGCAGGGAAAATAGTTGATCTACGTGACCAAGTTTGAATTACTTTCTTTTCACCAGACGCGTTTTGTGCTTCTACTTTTTTCATTAAATGATCATCACAAAAAGGTCCTTTTTTAATTGAACGAGCCATCTTTCATTTCCTCCTTACATTATTTGTCATTTCTTCTACGAACAATTAACTTGTTAGAAGCTTTTTTATGTTTACGTGTCTTTAAGCCTAAAGCTGGTTTACCCCAAGGAGTAACAGGAGAAGGACGACCAACTGGTGATTTACCTTCACCACCACCATGGAGCACGACCAGCTTTACCAATGTTAACTAATTCATGTGTTTCATTACCAACTTCACCGATTGTAGCTAAACAAGTTGCTAAAACTTTTCTAACTTCACCAGACATTAAACGAAGTAATACATAATTATCTTCACGGCCTAAGATTTGAGCTGAAGCACCAGCTGAACGAATTAATTGACCACCTTTTCCTGGGTGTAATTCAATATTATGAACTAAAGCACCAACAGGTATTAAATTGATAGGTAAAGCATTACCAGTTCTAATTTCAGCATCTTTACCAGACATAACTACATCGTTAACTTTTAATCCTTTTGGTGCTAAAATATATCTCTTTTCGCCATCTTTATAAACAACTAAAGCGATATTAGCACTACGATTTGGATCATATTCGATTGTAGCTACACGTCCAGGGATACCAAATTTATTTCTTTTAAAATCAATAATACGATATTTTTGCTTAACACCGCCGCCTTGATGACGAACAGTGATTCTTCCTGAATTGTTACGTCCTGCATTCTTTTTATGAGGAGCTAATAATGATTTTTCAGGAGTTGTACAAGTGATTTCTTCAAATGTAGAAACACTCATATTACGTCTACCATTAGACGTTGGCTTATAAACTCTTACTGCCATTTATATTTCCTCCTATATTTCAAATGCTTCTATTTTTTGACCATCTGCAAGTTTGCAAACAGCTTTCTTATAAGCAGCTGTATAACCTACATGTTGTCCTACTCTTTTACGTTTAGGTAAGACATTAATAGTAGCAACGCTTAATACTTTTACTTTAAAGATTTCTTCAACAGCTTGTTTAATTTGAATTTTGTTAGCTTTTTTATCTACTTTGAAAGTATATTTGTTGAAATCTTCTTTTAATTTCATTGATTTTTCAGTGACAATAGGTCCTTTAATAATATCTCTAGCATCCATATTACTTCAAAACCTCCTCAAAATAAGCTACAGCTTTTTCAGTGATAACTAATTTATCAAAGCATAACATATCGTATACTGCACAATTATCACAACATACAAGTACTACACCAGGAACATTTCTTGATGAGCAAATTGCATTTTCATTAAATTCATCTCTAGCACATACAACCATAGCTTTACCTTCTACTTTAATGTTAGCTAAAAATTTAATGAAATCTTTAGTTCTTTTAGCATCAAATACAATTGTATCAACAGCTACCATCTTATCATTTTTAACTTTATAAGATAATGCTGATTTCATACCTAATTGTTTAACTTTTTTATTTAATTTGAATGCATAACTTCTAGGAGTTGGGCCAAATACTACGCCACCTCCACGCCATTGTGGAGCTCTAGTTGAACCTTGACGAGCTCTACCTGTACCTTTTTGTCTCCATGGTTTCTTACCGCCACCGCTTACTTCAGAACGGTTTTTAACGTCATGAGTACCTTGACGCATAGCTGCGCGTTGGCAATTAACAACATCGTAAACTACTTGTTGATTAGGTTCGATACCAAAGACTTCTTCATTTAATACTAAATCTCTTACTTTATCTCCAGCTTGATTTAATAATGCAATAGTAGGCATAATAAATCTCCTTTCCTAATTAATTAGATTTTACGGCTGTCTTAATCATAACTAAACCTTTTTTAGGTCCTGGTACATTACCACGAACTAAAATAAGATTGCGTTCTGTATCTACAGCAGCAATTACTAAATTTTGTAATGTAACTCTTACGTTACCCATATGACCAGGCATCTTCTTGCCTTTCATGTTACCTTTAATAGGTCCCATAGAACCAACGATACGATGACATGCAGATGTACCATGGCTCATAGGTAAACGGTGATGATTGTATCTCTTAATAGTACCTGCAAAACCTTTACCTTTTGAAGTGCCTGTAACATCAACGATATCACCAGCACTAAATATATCACATTTAACTTCTTGACCAACGTTATAAGATGTTAACTCGTTCCCGCGATCTTCTGAGAAACGAATTTCTCTTATGAAGCGCTTAGGAGCAGTGTTAGCTTTTAAAACGTGACCTTTTTCTGGTTTGTTACTTAAAGATTCGCGTTTATCTTCGTAACCTAATTGAACAGCTACATAACCATCATTTTCAACAGTTTTTTGTTGTAAAACAACGTTTGGTGTAGCATCAATAACTGTTACTGGAATTAAATTTCCAGCTGCATCGAAAATTTGAGTCATGCCCAATTTTCTGCCTAAGATTCCCTTAGCCATTTTGTTTTACCTCTTTCTTAATTTGTTTATTTTTAGCATAGTAAGAGTTTAGCGTTACTTCTTACTAATTTTTACGTTACTCGGTTTTCTAAGACGCTTCCTTTCACCTCCAGAAGTTTAACGACATTATGGCTGGTCGATTATTAACTAAATTACTTCTTTAATACGATATCAATACCTGAAGGTAAATCGATATGCATTAAGGCATCAATTGTTTGAGATGTTGGATTAACGATCTCAATTAATCTCTTTATTTACGTGTGGTGAACGTAAGATTGTGAATATTTCTCTTTCAGTTGGTAATGGAATAGGACCATTAACTTCTGAACCAGTTTTTTTAACACTATCAACAATTTTCTTTGCTGATAAATCTAATAATCTGTGATCATAAGATTTTAAACGAATTTTAATTTTATCTTTTGCCATTTTTATTTTCTCCTTCCGCCTATAATCAAGCATAGACTAGCTCCATGGAAAAACCTAACACACTGTATGACAACGCTCTTCGGTGTGTCAACAACCTCCCACTTCAACGCCTTATTTTTTGCTCGAAAGCTTTTACATTATATACTACTTAATTACAATATGCAACCCTTTTTTTATTTATTTTTTTCTTTTTATATATATATAATAAGGTAGAGCAATTTAAGCCTTGCTAGTTATAATTTTAAAAGCTATAATTAAACTACTGGAGGTATATATATGGAAAATAAACCTGAAATTTATGTAGTTGGTGACTCAACTTTATCTAGTTTTAATGATGAATATTACTATCCTCGTTACGGTTATGGGGCAAAACTAGACCAATATTTTAATTTAAAAGTTCATAATTTAGCTCTATCTGGTCGAAGTTCAAAATCCTTTTTAATTGAGGATAATTATAAAATACTTAAAAATAATCTCAAACCTGGAGATTTCTTAATAATTGGCTTTGGTCATAACGATGAAAAATATGAAGATCCTAATCGTTTTACCGCTGCAAATTTAGACATTTCTAACCCTAATTCATTTCAATATCATCTTTACAATTATTATGTTAAATTAGCCTTATCTAAAAAAGCTATTCCTATTTTAGATTGTCCTATCGTTAGATGTAATAAGGCTAACGATTTCTCTGCTGAAAACGGCCATATTACTAAATATGGTGATTATCGTAAAGCTATAATTGATTTAGGAATAGAAACTAACACAACTGTAGTTGATCTTACAACTGCCACTAAAAACCTATATCTTGATCTTGGTTATGAAGAAGCTATATTTTTACATGCTTGGCCAAAAGCTAAGCCTGAAACAGTTGATACAACCCATTTAAATATTTATGGTGCTAAAATGGTTGCTTATCTATTTGCTAAAATAATTCAAAGCGGAACTAACCCTTTAGCTAAATATATAAAAGAAACCTTAGTCATGCCAATTAAAGAAAATGATTTAGTGGCAAATCCTAATTATATCGAGGCTCCTTATAAACCATTTGTTTCTAATGAATATCACCCAAGTCAAAACTTTAAACTAAATAATAAAGATTGGTTTGCAACAGCATTTGGTGATAATGGCAGTAATCCATTATTATTAGCAACAGGATATTTTGTAAAAGAAGATAATAATAATTTAATCATCGGTCAAGATGGGGATTATTTAAAAGGTACAATAAGTGAAACTGAAGGAATAGTTATTGCATTTAAGCAAATTAGTAAAGAAAAGAACTTTATAATAACAACTGATGTTGAAGTTTTAAATAAAAAAGTTGATTTAGCAGCCGGATTTGGTTTAATGTTAAGAGATGATATTTACACTGATCAATCAATTCCTGATAGTTCTATTTTATCTAATTATGTAGCTTGTGGCTTTTATAATGATGAAAATAAAACAAATATTATTTATAGCAGGGAAAACAAAAAACTCTTACCTTCTTCTTTTAATTCTTCTTATTATGAAGTCGGGGATAAAGCAAAACTTGAACTTGCACGAATTGGCCAAGTTGTAAATTTAAAAGTACTTTATAAAGGTAAAACTTATACTAAAACTTACACTGATTTCGATTTCTTTGCTATTGATAACAATTTCTTTTATTTAGGCCTTTACGCAACTAGAGGTACAACTGTTAAATTTAGCAATATTGATTTTAAATATACTGGTATTTCACAAGGCGCATAATAATATTTATGATCTTAAGAGCATAAACAAAAAACCATAAGTCTTTCTAGTATTTTACTAGTCTAACTTATGGTTTTTTATATAATTTAATTTTTTCTTCTAAATATTCTAAATATAATGCTTGTTAACACCATAAATATTAATGGGGCAATAGTGACAATTATATCTATATATTCAACGATACTTTCATCTATTTCTAAATGCATTAACATCAAATTTGTAAAAGTTGTTGGAACAATTATAGCATATGACATATATTCATATAATGTTTTATAAAAATCAGTATCACCAATAATTCTACCAAATAATGTATATATTCCAGCAAAAATAAAATACCAGCATAAGGTTACAATAAACCCTTGTAAAAAATTAATCCTCCGTGCTGAAATTGAACCAAATAAAATAGGTATAGCAAATACTATTAAAGCAATAATTGGCTTTTCCATAATCAGTCATCTCCTTTACACAATGGCTATTATACTAAAAGAATATTAATTTTTAAAGTTTAAATTTCATAATATATAGTATTAACGAATATGGAGGAACAAAATAAAAAAATATTATTAATCTTATTAGGACTGCTTTCAATCTTTTCCCTTACTAGCTGTTCAACAAGAGAAACAATAAGCGATGAAGAGGCTGAAGAAATTAAGTCTAAGTTTGCAAGACAAGACTACAAAACTATTGTTGGTGTTTGCAGCTTTCTTGTTGATGTTAGAATGACTGCTACTATAGGCGAAGATAGGAGCACTTATAATGAATCTACTGAACAAAATACATCTTTAATTATTAATGGTAGTGATAGCAGTGATTTATATAGTTTTACTAGTTCATTTTCAGCTTCAGAAGATAACCAAACTTTTGCTGAAGAATATGCAGTTATGATTTCAGAAATGACAAAGAAGCCAAGCACTACTGATAGTGAAGATGAAACAGTTTATGTTGAAAATACTATTTATAATGTCGACGATAATCTTTTTGAAGATACTCCTATTGAGCACCAAGCTAATAGTGCTTCTAACATTGTTAATGATGATTTAAAAGAATCTGTTAAGTCTTATTATTTTTCAACATATATGGCTCAAGGCGCGCAAATATATGATAATATTGAATATGGCAAAGATGGCGAAAACTTGGTTGTGTATGCCTCATTAACTGAAGATGCGCTAGATCCTTTTATTCCTGGAATAGGCATGTATTTTGATTTAGAGTTTGTTGTTGTTGGCGATATAATAATTAAGTTTAACACTTTTGGTTATGTAACTAGTATGGAAATGGATATCAATGCTTCTCTTAGTACTAATAATACACAAGAAGTTGAGCTTAATGGTAGTATTGATATGAAAGCTACTTTAAATGTTGCCTATGATGATACTATATCACATAATTCTAGAATTGATAGTACTATAACTAATATAGAAAAAGAATATAGTGCTTTTAACAAAATGTTTTAGTGAAAATAACCGCTCAATTGAGCGGTTATTTTCTTATTCAAATTCAATTGTTGCTGGTGGTTTAGATGTAAAATCATATAACACTCTATTTACACCTTTAACTTCATTTACTATTCTTCTTGATATTATGTCCATAACATCATAAGGAATACGTGCCCAATCAGCAGTCATAAAATCACTAGTATTAACTGCTCTTAAAGCTATAGCGTATTCATATGTTCTTTCATCACCCATAACCCCAACAGACTGCATGTTTGTTAAGGCGGCAAAATATTGACCTAATTCTTTATCAATTCCCGCCTTAGTTAATTCTTCACGATAAATATAATCAGCTTCTTGAACTATTTTTATTTTTTCTTTTGTTACTTCGCCAATTATTCTTATTCCAAGGCCTGGCCCTGGAAATGGTTGACGGTATACTAAGTTACTTGGTATACCTAATTCTAAACCAACTTTTCTAACTTCATCTTTAAATAAAAGTCTTAACGGTTCAATAATTTCTTTAAAATCTACGACAGATGGTAGGCCACCAACATTATGATGTGATTTAATCACTGCTGATTTTCGTAAGCCTGATTCAATAACATCTGGATAGATTGTACCTTGAACTAAATAATCAACATGGCCTATATTTTTAGCTTCATCTTCAAAAACTCTAATAAATTCTTCGCCAATTATTTTTCTTTTTCTTTCTGGTTCTGTTACACCTTTAAGCTTTTGGTAGAATCTTTCACTAGCATCTACTTTAATGAAATTTAATTTATATGACCCTTTAGGTCCAAATACTTCTTCAACTTCTTTAGCTTCATTTTTACGTAATAAACCATGGTCAACAAAAACACAGGTCAATTGTTTACCAATAGCATTAGATAATAATACGGCAGCTACACTTGAGTCTACCCCACCTGATAGGGCACATAAAACTTTGCCATCACCTATTTTTTCTTTTAAATCTTTAATACTTTGTTTAACGAAATTTGCCATTTGCCAATCACCACGGCAACCACAAATCAAATAAACAAAGTTTTTAAGCATCATTTTACCCTCTACTGTATGCATAACTTCAGGGTGAAATTGTACAGCGTATAATTTGTGCTTTTCATCTTCCATAGCCGCAATCGGACAATCATCAGAATAAGCTGTAACAACGAAGTTTTTTGGCTGTTCTTTTATATAATCAGTATGGCTCATCCACACTGTTGTTTGTCTATGACAATCGTCAAATAATTTAGAATCACCAACAATGTTGATTTCAGTTTTACCATATTCGGAAACATCAGCTTTTAAAACTTTACCACCTAATAAATGTGCCATTAATTGTGAACCATAACATATACCTAAAATAGGTATATCAAGTTCAAATATTTCTTTATCTATTACTGGTGAGTTTGGTAAATAACAAGAATTTGGACCACCTGTAAAAATAATTCCTTTAGGATCAAACTCTTTAATTTTTTCTAAGCTCATTGTATAAGGATGTACTTCACAATAGACATTTAATTCTCTAACTCGTCTAGCAATTAGTTGATTATATTGTCCACCAAAGTCTAATACTAATATTTTTTCATGTTTCATAAAATACCTACTTTGTATAATTTGGAGCTTCTACTGTAATATCAACATCATGTGGATGAGATTCACGTAAACCAGCATTTGTAATGCGTATAAATACATGGTTTTCTTGTAAATCTTTAATAGTTTGTGTTCCACAATAACCCATACCTGATCTAAGACCACCGCATAATTGATAGATAGTATCGGCTAATAAGCCTTTATAAGCAACTCTACCTTCTATTCCTTCTGGAACTAATTTTTTAGCTGTTGTATCTTTAGCTTGGAAATAACGATCAGCTGATCCTCTTTTCATAGCCGCTAAACTACCCATTCCAACATAAACTTTAAACCTTCTACCTTGGAATATAACTTCATCACCAGGTGATTCTTCACAACCAGCAAGTAATGAACCAAGCATTACTGAATCACCACCAGCGGCTAAAGCTTT
Source organism: uncultured bacterium (assembly GCA_949292525.1). Taxonomy (GTDB): domain Bacteria; phylum Bacillota_I; class Bacilli_A; order Acholeplasmatales; family Anaeroplasmataceae; genus CALUXS01. The sequence continues at coordinate 48,469 of CASEZJ010000007.1, forward strand.
AACTATATCACCACTAAATTTAATACCGCCATCAGCAATTACGCAAACTCCCATTTTATGGCAATATTCAGCAACATCAGCAACTGCTGTAATTTGCGGAACACCAACTCCGGCAACTACTCTTGTTGTACAAATTGAACCAGGACCAATTCCGACTTTAACAGCATCAACCCCCGCTTCAATTAATTCTTTGGCTGCTTCTTTAGTAACAATATTACCAGCTATTAAATCTAATTTAGGGAAGGCTTTCTTTATTTTTTTAACTGTTTCAATAACATTTTTTGAATGACCATGTGCACTATCGACAGTAATAACATCTACTCCGGCTTCTACTAAAGCTTTTACTCTATCAAGAGTATCAGCTCCAACTCCAACTGCCGCACCACAACGAAGTCTACCCTTGCTATCCTTACAAGCATTTGGATAATTCAATGCATTATCGATATCTTTATTAGTAATCAAACCAACTAAATGATTTTCTTCATCTACTATAGGTAATTTTTCAATTCTATTTTCCCATAATATTTGGCTAGCTTCTTTTAAACTTGTGCCTGCATTAGCTGTAACTAAGTGTTCTTTAGTCATAATTTCACTAACTAAAGTTTCATCATGAGGAATATATTTAATATCTCTACTTGTTACAATACCTACTAAATGATTTTCATTATCAACAACAGGTAACCCACCTATTTTAAATCTAGTTATTATTTCATAAGCTTCCTTTACAGTTTGATTAGGATTTAAAGTGAGCGGATTAGAAATCATGCCACTTTCATTACGTTTAACTAAATCAACTTCACTAGCTTGAGCTTCAATACTCATGTTTTTATGAATAAATCCTATTCCACCTTCTCTAGCTAAAGCTATTGCTAATCTAGATTCGGTAACTGTGTCCATTGCCGCACTAACAATTGGAATATTTAATTCAATATTTCTAGTTAAGTGAGTTTTTAAACAAACTGTCCCAGGTAATACTTCTGATCTTTGTGGTACTAATAAAACGTCATCAAAGGTTAAACCTTCTCTAATATTCTCAAATGCCATTTATTTCTCCTCCTTTATTCCCGCTTTTTCATAAATGTAATCAACATTTTTAAAATAATACTCTAAAGTGAAACAATCTTCTAATTCAGATAATGTTAATTTTTCCCTTACTTTAGGGTTTTTCTTTAATAATTCTTCATAATCTAAATCATTATTATATGCTTCCATAGCTATTGGTTGAACTAAGTCATAAGCTTCTTCTCTAACTAATCCTTTATTAATTAAAGCATTCATAACTCTTTGAGCAAAAATCACTTTATTTGTCATATATATATCTTTTAACATCTTGTCTTCATAAACAACTAAATTACTAATAATATTTGTAAATCTATTAAGCATATAATCAAGTAAAGCAGTAGCATCAGGTAAAATAATTCTTTCAGTTGAGCTATGAGAGATATCTCTTTCATGCCATAAGGCAACATTTTCATAGGCTGTAACCATATATCCTCTTAATACCCGTGCACACCCACATATATTTTCACTACCAATTGGGTTACGTTTATGTGGCATAGCTGAACTACCTTTTTGTCCTTTTCTAAATGCCTCTTCTGCTTCATGAACTTCTGTTCTTTGTAAATTTCTAATCTCAGTTGCCATTTGTTCTAAACTTGAACCTATTACAGCTAAAGTGGCTAAATAATAAGCATGACGGTCTCTTTGTAAAACTTGAGTTGAAACCTTAGCACTTTCAAGTCCTAAGTTTTTACAAACTTCTTCTTGAATAAATGGAGGAATATTACAAAAATTACCAACTGCCCCACTTAATTTACCAGCTTCAACATGTTTAGAAGCTTCATCAAATCTTGTTAGATTACGCATCATTTCTTCATGCCATAAAACAAATTTTAAACCAAAATATGTGATATCAGCATGAATACCATGAGTTCTACCAATGCATGGTGTTTTTTTATATTCTAATGCTTTTGTTTTTAAGACGTCTAAAAAATTAATTATATCTTCTCTTAAAATCTTATTAGCTTGTTTTAAAATATAACCATTAGCTGTATCAACAACATCAGTAGAAGTAAGACCATAATGAACCCATTTGCGTTCTGGTCCTAATGTTTCAGATACTGCCCTAGTAAAAGCAACAACATCATGACGAGTAACTTCTTCAATTTCTTTAATTCTATCAACATTAAAGCTTGCTTTTGCTTCAATTAATTCAACATCTTCCTTAGGTATAATTCCTAATTTAGACCAAGCTTTACAAGCTTCAATTTCAACTTTAAGATAAGCATTAAATTTAGCCTCATCAGTCCAAATGTCATGCATTTCTTTTCTACAATATCTGTCAATCATAGTATTCTCCTTTATCAATTACGCTTAAATTGATTTAAATAAGCAATGTATGTGTTTTCTAATAAACAACAAATGGTCATTGGACCAACTCCACCAGGAACTTTAGTTATATAACTTGTTTTAGGTTCTACATTAACAAAATCAACATCACCGCATAATTTGTTAGTATCTTTATCCCTATTGATACCAACATCAATAACTGTAGCTCCTTCTTTTACCATAAAATCTTTAATAAATTTAGGTTTACCAAGACAAGCAATTAAAATATCTGCCTCACTTGTTATTTGTTCTAAATTTTTAGTTTTAGAATGGCAAATTGTAACCGTTGCGTTTCTATCTAATAACATTTTAGCAAGTGGCATACCAACAATATTAGATCTACCAACAACCACGGCTCTTTTTCCTTCTATTGTAATGTTTTTACTATCTAAAATAGCAATTACACCTTTAGGTGTACAAGGCAATATACCTTCATGTTTTAAATATAGAGATGCGACATTATAAGGATGGAAACCATCAACATCTTTTAATGGTGAAATTAAATCAATTATTTTATCTTGTTCAATATGTTTAGGTAAAGGTAATTGAACTAATATACCATCTATCGTATTGTCGTGATTTAAACTTATAATCTTATCTTCTAATTCTTTTTCTGATATATTATCTTCATAATGATATGTAATTATATCAATTCCAACTTCAGCCGCAGCCTTTTCCTTACCTTTAACATAAGATAAACTGCCAACATCGTTGCCAACTAAAATAACTGCTAATTTTGGTACTCTATCATATTTTTCTTTAGCCTTAATTATGGCTTCTTTAAGCGTTTCTTTTCTTATTGTTGCTAGTTTAGTTCCACTAATTACAATTCCCATAAAAATCCTCTTTCTTTGAGGCTAAATAAATTTTAATCCTATATCTTTACGATAGTACAAATTTTTTGTATCTATTTGTTTAACCATTTCATAAGCGTTTATTCTAGCTTCCTCTA
>CASEZJ010000008.1 GCA_949292525.1 uncultured bacterium
CATCTATAGTTTTTTTATAAACTAAGTTTACAAATAATAAAAAGTGATTACTTTACAACTATAATAAGTTGAAAAAATAATCACTTTGTCAACGGTCTGTGAGGAATAAAAAATAATTTTTATTCCTCTTTTTTTACATTATGGCGTAATTACAATGAAAAAACACTATATACATTGATTTCAAAAAATGGTATAATTTAAAAAGAGGTTGATTATATGCTTTTTCGATATTATTTTTTCAAAGAAGGGACAAGGCGTTATGATGTAGCTGATCTAATTAGTTATTTTAATGCTAATCCTTACATTGATATTTTAAATAAGAATGAAGCGGAAAAGGTTGCGCATTATTATAACCCTACTTTAGATTTTTCTTTTGACTTTATTATAGCTTCTAAATCTAGTGTACCTAATATTGAAAGACTAGATCCTAGATATGTAGAAGTTAATTTAAAAGTAGAGTTTAATGTATTGCTACCTACCTATAACGTGGAATTAATCTTGAATATTTGTGAAGACATAACCAAAATGTTTAATTTTTATGTTTACAATGAGGTTTTTGAAGATGTTTCTCCATTTAAACGTAGTTTAATGCTTAAGGCTTTTGAGATAGTTAAATTGGCTTATAAAAATAAATATCCTCAAGAAATAGCTAATTACTATCGTTTAGATAAAGAAAATTTAAACAAGGTTTATGATTATCTTCAACAATCAAGTATAATTAGTGATTTACTTAAAGTCGATAATGTAATAGTTCCTAAAATTGCTTTCTATGCTGTAGATGGTAAGAGAAAAATCTATACCGCTATTGAAATCAATCCAATCGAGCCTTTTGTCTTCCCTTTATTTGTAGACATGGTTCATATCAATAATGAAGAAATGGATATGTTCATTTCTAGTGAAGAGCTATATAGTCAAACTAAAAAATTATTTCACCCAATTGAATCAAGTATAAGTTCTTTATTTTATACTACGCCAAGAGAAATAAAAAAAATAAATAAAATTTTAACTAAAGTAAATTTCTCCCCATTAATTTTAGAACTTAAAAAAGTTGATTTTAGCAAAGTCTTAGATATATAAAGGAGGTATTTATGGATTACGCTAAATATATCGATCATACTTTATTAAAAGCTACAGCTACTAAAGCTGAAATTACTAAATTGTTAGAAGAAGCTAAAGAATATCATTTTAAATCTGTTTGTGTAAACCCCTATTATGTTAGCTATGCTAAAGAAGTTTTACGCGATACTGATGTTTTAGTATGTACAGTTATAGGTTTCCCATTAGGGCAAAATACTACTAATGTAAAAGTGTTAGAAACAAAAGATGCAATTCTAAATGGGGCAGATGAAATAGATATGGTAATCAATATTGCTGCTGTAAAAGATAAAGATGACAAATTAGTAGAAACGGAAATAAGAGCTATAAAAGAAGCTTGTGGTCCTAGGACCTTAAAAGTTATTTTAGAAACATGTTATTTAACAGACGAAGAAATAGTTCGCGCATCTAAGTTAGCTAAAAAAGCTAATGCCGATTTTGTTAAAACATCAACAGGATTTGGAACTAATGGAGCTACAGTAGAAGCTGTAAAATTAATGCGAGAAACAGTAGGTAAAACAATGGGTGTTAAAGCTTCTGGTGGAATTAGAAGCAAAGAAGATATGGAAAAAATGATAGAAGTTGGAGCTACTAGAATTGGAGCTTCAGCAGGAGTAAAAATTATGGAGGCCTATAAAAATGAGTAATATTCCAACTCCACACATTTCGTGTGATGATCAAAACAAGATTGCAAAGGTAGTTTTAATGCCTGGTGACCCTTTAAGAGCTAAATTTATTGCTGAAACTTTTTTAACTGACACCTTCCCAATTAATACAACAAGAGGTATGTTAGGTTATACAGGTAAATATAAAGGTAAATGGATTAGTGTAATGGGTTCAGGTATGGGTATGCCATCTATTGGTATATATTCATATGAATTGTATAAATTTTATGATGTAGATACAATTATTAGAATCGGTTCAGCAGGTGCTTATAGCGAAAGATTAAAGATATATGATACTGTTTTAGTAACAGAAGCTTATAGTGAATCTAGTTTTGCAAAAACAGCATGGCAAATGCGAGGTAAAAAATTAAAAAGCAGTAAAGCAGTTAACAACAAATTAATTAAAATAGCAAGTAAATTGAATATACCATTAAAAGAAGCAGTTTGTCACTCTTCAGATGTTTTCTATGGTAATAAAGATTATAGAATTATTAGAGACACTTATGGTTGTGAATGTGTTGAAATGGAAAGCTTTGCCTTATTTGCTAATGCTAAAGCAACAAATAAGAAGGCAGCTTGCTTATTAACTATTTCTGATTCATTTATAACTCATGAAGTTACATCAGCTGAAGAAAGACAAAACTCATTTACAAATATGATGAAAATAGCTTTAGAAATGGCTACAACAAAATTAAGATAAGGGAAGGCAACTTCCTTTATTTTTTTAAAAAATAGCTAAACTAAGACTTTTTATAATTTTAAAATTGTAATATATTTAATAAAAAATAATATTTTTTCTTATTATGATAAAAAAGAAAATATTGAAATAAGAAAAACAAATAAAAATTTATTATTTTTCTTATTGTAAATATTTTTATTAAAAAAATCGCTGAATAGCGATTTTGTAATAATCTATTTTTTTGTTATATTACCTCTGAAAGGAGGAAATATGTACAATTATTTTATGCTAGTTGGCCGTATAGCTAAGGAAGTCGAAATAAAAACTCTTGAAGATGGTAGGAACGTATTAAATTTACTAATCATAGTCCAAAGACCTTTCCGCAACCAAGATGGTGAATTTGAAAATGATCTATTAAGAGTTACATTATGGGAAGGAACAGCTGAAATTGTTTCTGATAATGTAAGAAAAGGCGCAATGATTGCGATTAAAGGTAGAATAGTTTCTAACAAAAAAACTAATCAAGAGGGACAAAATATTTATCAGACAGAATTAGTTGGTGAACGAGTTGTCTTTTTTTCCAATGTTGATACAAAGGTTGAAGGCTAAAAGCCTTCTTTTTTTAAATAATTTGCAACCCCATTTTCATCATTAGACAAGGTTACAACAAAATTATAATTAAATAATTCATGATGACTATTAGCCATAATAACACCAATATCAGCTTCCTTTAACATATCTAGGTCACCTAAATCATCACCAAAAGCGATTATTTTTTCATTAGGGAACAATTTCCTAAATTCTTGAACCCCATTTCCCTTAGTAGTTGGGCAAAACTTATTAATATTTGTATTAATATAAGTTGTAAAATCTAAATTTAATTTATTAGCTAGTTTAAGACCAATTGTTTTAAAGTCGTCATGATAAACAATTTTATAACTTTTTGTTTTATATGTTTCTAAATTTGCATATTTAGCATAATTATGTTTAGCTAAATAAGCTAAATCATCCGTGACAAATCCATCACCTGATTCGACGAGAATAGTATTAATATGATTTTCTTTTAACTTTTTAATTAGATAATTAGTAGTATTTGCATCTATAGGCTTTTCATAAATAAGCTCATCTTTAAAATTATAAATAGTATTACCACCATTTAAAATTTGATAATGAGGTTTAAATAATTTACAAATATCTTTAGTGGCTACAAATGAACGTGCCGTATTAAAAACTATTAAATGTCTTTTTGCTATATCGTTTAAAACAGCAATAGTATAGTTTGTAATAATTCCTTTATTGTTTAATAAAGTATCATCTAAATCTAGCATAATTATCATAATATCACCAAGTTATTATAACACATAAAAATTAATATAAGGTTGTATTGTTTTGTATTTTAGTGTATAATCATATACAAGGAGGTAAATTATGTTAGAATTTTATGATTATGATGAACGAACAGGTTATGTTTCTATCTATAATAATTATTTAATATTAAATAAAAAATTAGCCAACTTTGTTTGTGATGCATATAAAATTAGGCTAGGTATCGATGTAGAAAAAAATAAAATTTATTTATTTAAAGTCTCTAAAGATAAAGTTTATGATGAAAATTTAGATGAAAAGTCGTTACTAAAATTAACAATAACTAAATCATATGGTCGAATTTCAAGTCGAGATATGATAGAATTTATAGTAGCTAAGTTTAAATTGAATATTCCTAAAAATGGGTATTTGAAATTTAAGGCTAAATATTTATTAGATGATAATGCTATAGCTATTATGCTGAAGGAGGAGATATAATGATTGAACCTTATATGATTTGGATTTGGTTAGGTGTATTTATTATTACATTAATAATTGAAGCAGTAACTCAGGAATTAGTATCAATCTGGTTTTCTTTAGGTTCATTAGTTTGTATAGTTTTATGTTTAATTAATGGGATTACATATTGGGTTGAAATAATAGTATTTGTTGCTGTTTCAATAATAACGTTACTTTTAACTAGACCGGTAGTGTTAAAACTACTCAAAAATAAAATAAGGACAACTAATGTTGATGATTTTATCGGGAGAGAAGTAAGAGCAATCTGTTCAATTAAATTTAATCAAATGGGTGAAATTAAAATAAATGATGTCATTTATAATGCTGTTTTAGCTGAAAATGAAAAAGATATAAATGAAGGCGAATTTTGCGTAATCGTTGGGATTAAGGGTAATAAAGTGGTAGTAAAACCATTACAAAAGGAGATTTAGAAATGTTTTTAATTAGTGGTGCACAAATTGTAGGAATTATTGTTATATGTATTGTATTACTAGCTATTTTAGTTTATTTAATAACTAGAATTAGAATAGTTAAACAAACTAGTAAATATATAATTGAAAGATTAGGGGCTTATCATGCAACTTGGAGTGTGGGTATTCATTTTTTGTTACCATTTGTTGATAGAATAGCTAGTGTTGTTTCAATGAAGGAACAAGTTAAGGATTTTGATCCACAACCTGTTATTACAAAGGATAATGTAACTATGCAAATTGATACGGTTGTGTTCTATACCGTTTTAGATCCAAAGTTATACACTTATGGTGTTGAAAATCCAATTTTTGCGATTGAAAAACTATCAGCTACAACTTTACGTAATATAATAGGTGATTTAGAATTAGATGCTACACTAACTAGTAGAGATATCATTAATTCTAAAATGCGTTCAATATTAGATGAAGCAACTGATCCATGGGGTATTAAGGTTAATCGTGTGGAAGTTAAAAATATATTACCTCCTCAAGATATTAGAGATTCAATGGAAAGACAAATGCGTGCTGAAAGAGAAAGAAGAGAAAAAATATTACTTGCTGAAGGTGATAAAAGATCAAAAATTCTTCAAGCTGAGGGTGATAAAGAATCACAAATTTTAAGAGCAGAAGCCGAAAAAGAAGCAATGATTAAAAAAGCTGAAGGTGAAGCAGCCGCAATTTTAAAAGTTAAGGAAGCTGAAGCTGCGGGTATTAAAGCATTAAGAGAAGCTGAAGCTGCTGGTATTACTTTATTAAAAGATGCGGATGCATCTAAACAAGTGTTGACTATGCTAAGTTATGAAGCTTTAGAAAAAGTTGCTGAAGGTAAAGCTACTAAGCTTATTATTCCATCTAATATTCAAGATTTAGTTACTAATATTAGTACAATTAGTGAGACCTTAAAAGAAAATAAAGAATAAGTTATACAATAGGCATTAATATGCCTATTTTTGTTTGTGAAAGCAAATTTTGCTTGCAATATTGCGGATTTTCTATATAATATTTAAGGAGACGGAGTTGAAAAAATGTTTGATAGTTTTGAATCATTAGTGAGAATTAGAAGAAGTGTATTTAAAGAGGTGGCTAAATTAGCTTATGATGGTGATTATGAGAGAATTGAAGAAATTCCTTATACTTTACTTAATTCAGAAGCTAAGAAAAATGGTCAAGCTAAGTATAGAGAATCAATATTTTTAGAAAGAGCTATTGTTGCTGAAAGATTACGTTTAGCAATCGGTTTACCGGTTAGAAGTGCGGATGAACATAGTGCTATTTCTAAAGGAATTGAAGAAGCTATAACTACAAAAAGATTTTATGAACCACCGCTTATTAACATTATAGATTTTGCATGTAATGCTTGCCCAACTGACTCATATTATGTTTCTGATGTATGTGTTGGTTGTTTAGCAAACCCATGTCGTAATGTATGTCCTAAAAATGCGATAAGTATTGTTAATGGTAAATCACATATTAATCAAGATTTATGTATTAAATGTGGTCGTTGTAAAGATGTTTGTCCTTATGGTGCGATTATTCATCGTGAAAGACCATGCCAAAAAGCTTGTGGCATGGATGCAATTGAATCTGATGAATATGGCAAAGCTAAGATAAATTATGATAAATGTGTTTCTTGTGGTATGTGTTTAGTTAATTGTCCTTTTGGGGCGATTGCCGATAAATCACAAATATTCCAAGTAATTCAAACAATTAAATCTGAACAAGAAATCTATGCGATTATGGCACCATCATTTGTAGGTCAATTCGGGCCAAAAGTAAACTTAAAAACAATTGATGATGCAATGGCTAAATTAGGATTTACAGGTGTTTATGAAGTTTCTATCGGTGCGGATTTATGTACAATTGAAGAGGCTAAAGACTTCTTAGATGAAGTACCTGATAAATTAAGATTTATGGGTACATCTTGTTGTCCTAGCTGGTCTGTAATGGCTAAAACATTATATCCTGAGTTTAAAGATAATATTTCTATGGCTTTAACACCAATGGTATTAACCGCAAGACTTGTTAAAAAACAACATCCAAATTCTAAAATTGTGTTTGTTGGACCATGTTCAGCTAAAAAATTAGAAGCAAGTCGTAAAGCTGTACGATCTGATGTTGATTTTGTATTAACGTTTGAAGAATTAATGGGTATGTTTGAAGCTAAACAAGTTGATTTTAACACTTTAGAAAGCAAACCATTAAAGAATGAAACTACTGCGTCAGGACGAGGATTCGCTGTTGCAGGTGGGGTTGCTCAAGCTGTTGTTGATGCATGTAAAAAACTTGAGCCAGGTAGAGAAATTAAGGTTAAAGCTGTACAAGGTTTAAGAAATTGTAGAGCTATGTTAGATGATGCTAAAAAAGGAAAATATGAAGGTTTCTTACTTGAAGGTATGGCATGTCCATATGGTTGTGCTTCTGGTGCAGGTACAATTATAACAGCTACTAAAACTAAAGCCTTTGTAGGTTTATCACAAAAAGAAACACCATTAAAGAATTCATTAGAATCTAATTATAAAGAACAACTTGAAGAGCTAGAAGAAAGAGGCGTTTAAAATGCTATTTGATAGTTTAAACAAAGACTTTGTCGCAGCATATAAAGCTCGTGATATGGTAAAAAAAGATGTTTTATCAAGCATTATATCTAAATGTAAATATAAAAAAGTAGAGAAAAATGGTAGTGGTGAATTATCTGATCTTGATGTTTTAAAAATAATCGAAAAAACAATAAAAGAATTAGATGAAGAAATATTATCTTTCACTGAAGCTGGTGAAAGTTATAAAGATAGAGTAGATAATTTAAAATTACAAAAAGAAGTTTTAGTTAACTATTTACCAAAACAACTAACAGAAGAAGAAATATTAAACATTATTAATTCATTAACAGATAAAAGTTTACCTAATGTTATGAAATATTTTAAAGCTAATTATAGTGGACAATGTGATATGGCTAAAGTATCACAAATAGCTAAGAATTTAAAATAGAGTCTAGGCTCTATTTTTAATTTGGAGTAAAAAATATGTTAAAAAGTATGTTTAGTAATGTGGATTTAACAAAAGGTAAAATATGGCAAGTTATTTCTGTTTTTGCCATCCCAATCTTATTATCTTATTTATTACAACAAATCTATACCATTTCTGATGCCGCAATTTGTGGTCAATTTTTAAACGCCAATCAAGTTGCAGGTGTAAACAACACCTCAAATATTACGTTTATAGTTCTACAATTTGCCTTTGGTTGTACTGCAGGTTTTAGTGTAGTTTCAGCTAGTAAAATCGGTCAAAATGATATAGATGGTGCTAGAAAAAGTTTATTAATACAAATGATTTTATCAGCAATAATAAGCATAATATTAACCATTGTAGCCATTTTAGCAATTGATTTTTTATTAGCATTTATCGGTGTTACAAAACAAGCTAATGAAGAAATTTATAGTTCCGCTTATATATATACATTAATTATATTCATTGGTACATTTGCTCAAGTGTTTTATAATTTAGCATGTTCATTTTTAAGAAGTTTAGGTAATAGTATAACCCCACTTTTATTTCTATTAGTATCAACAATTTTAAATATCATCTTAGATATTTTATTCATTAGCCCATTAAAAATGGGAGTAGCTGGAGCGGCTATAGCTACCGTTTTAGCTCAATTTATTTCCGCTATAGCTTGCTTCATATATATCTTTGTTCGCTTAAAAGAATATCGATTTAAAAAAGAAGATTTTAAATTTCCTAAAGGTTTTATAAAAAAACATCTAATACTTGGTTTACCTTTAGCATTTCAATTCTCTATTTTAGCAATAGGCTTAATTGTAATGCAAGCTACAACGATTAAATTCGACATTATGCCTGATGGCACTTTAGCAGCTGAATCACAATTAGGTTATGGAGCTGCTTGTAAATTAAATAACTTCTTAATGACGCCATTTAATGCCTTAGGCACAGCTATGCTTTCTTATTGTGGCCAAAACGTTGGTTCAGGTAATTATAAAAGACTACGTCAAGGAATTAAACAATCATTTATAATTATGTTAATCTTATATGTTGTGTTTGCTGGAATTGGTTTATTATTAACTATAAATGGAGCATATCTATATATATTTTTATCAGAAGATAAAATAAATGATTTAACGATAAAATATGGTAATTTATACTTAAGAACAGTATTACCTTTTTATCCTATTTTAGGTATATTATTTATTTTAAGAAATAGCTTACAAGGCGTAGAAAAACCACTTTTCCCATTCTTAGCAGGAGTAGGCGAATTATTAGCCCGTACTTTAGTATGCTTGTTTATACCTGAATTAGTTAACGGGGCACCAATTACTAGACAAGCAAGTGATTTGTCCTATATTATGACTTCAGCTGCCGATGTATTTTCATGGACTTTTGCCTGCATTCCACTTGTTACAGGATATATTTTATTTTTAAGATGGAGCAGAAATGATGAAAATCTTAGTTTGCTCGGACAGTCACAATAGAAGCATAACAAAATTACCATTAGATGATTATGATTTTATAATTCATTGTGGTGATATTTTAGAAAGTGACCTAGATTATTTTAAACTATATCCTAATTTATATTATGTAAGAGGTAATTGTGATTATTCTGATTATCAATTATATAAAATTGTTAATATTGCTAATAAGAACTATTTTATTACTCATTCTCACCTTTATAATACCAAATACACATATGAAGATTTGATTAATAATACTAAAGACAAATATGACTTTGTATTATTTGGTCATACTCATATACAGGTTTGTTTTAAAATAGGTAACACAATATATATAAATCCAGGCGCTTACAAAAATGGAGAATATGCTTATATAGAAGATGATATAATCTATCTAATTCAAAATAACAAAGCAAAAAAAATAAGGCTTTAATTATAGCGTGTCAATAAACGTTTCTAGTATTTTTACAAGTCTAACTTTAAAGGAATTGCTATATAAAGCCTTTTTTTGTTAAATTAATCTTAATAAATCATCCTTGTTAAAAGAATAGGTTTTATTACAGAAATTACAAGTTATATCAAATGTTTTATCTTCATTAATCATATCAGCAATTTCTTTTTTACCTAAAGTTTTAATGCTATTTAAGAACTTATCCTTACTACAACTACAACTATATTCTAGTGGTAATTTATCATATAGCTTATAAGTATTAGAACTAAGCAATTTAATAATATCTTCAATACTATAATTTAATGCTAACATTTGTGAGATTGGTTTAATATCACTAAGAATACTTTCTAATTTATCTAGTGTAGTGTTATGGCAATTAGGCATAACTTGAATTAAATAACCACCTGCAGTACTAACCTTACCATTTTTATCAAACAAAACCCCAAGAGCTACTGCAGTATTAGTTTGTTCGCTTTGATTAAAATAATAAGCAAAATCATCACCTATTTCACCTGTTTGTAAGGCAACAGATGACGTGAAAGGCTCTTTTAAGCCATAGTCTTTAATAACAGTTAAAAAACCATTACCGATAGCCTGCCCGACTAATAGTTTTCCGTTATTATTAGATAAATAAACACCAGGATTATGACAAAAGCCTTTAACTTTACCCTTGTTCGCAACAACAGTTAAATTTTTAATAGGGCCATCGCCATCGATTTTAATAGTTATATTACTATCCATCTTTTCCATGTAAGACATTATACCGGCAATAGTTAGAGTTCGACCTAAGGCAGCACAACTCGTAGGCCAAAGATTAAATATTTCTTGGGCATGTTTTACTATATTTGTAGTATTACAAGCATATATTCTTATTTTATCATCATAACAAGTTGCAATTTGCAATTCATCCACAATATCAATTCCTTTCTAGTGTATTATATCATTTAATAAAAGATAGTCAAGTTAAATAATTGGCACTTTAATATTGACAGTGCTAATTAAAAGAATTATAATACGTATTGTTAGAAAGGAATTGATAAAATGATTGAAACAAAAGAATTTAAAACCGAAACTAAAAAATTGTTAGATATGATGATTCATTCTATCTATACGCATAAAGAAATATTTTTAAGAGAATTGATTTCAAATGCTAGTGATGCGATTGATAAACGTAAATTTTTAAGCCTAACTGATCATAGCATCCCAGCAGTAGATTATGAAATATTAGTAGAGGCAGATAAAACAAATAGAACTATTACAATTACCGATAATGGAATTGGTATGACTAAAGCTGAATTAGAAGAAAATTTAGGTACTATTGCTAAAAGTGGCTCAAAAGAATTTTTAGAAAAGTTAGGTGACGCTGCTAATACTAGTGATATAATCGGTCAATTTGGGGTTGGCTTTTACAGTGCTTTTATGGTAGCTAATAAAGTAGAAGTTTTATCACACAAGGTCAATAGTGCTGAAACATATTTATTTTCATCTGATGGTCTTGAAAATTATACAATTAGTTCAAGTGAAGAACTAATTGATGGTACTAAGATCACTCTATACTTAAGAGAAGATACTGAAGATGAAAAATATAGTGATTTTTTAGATGAATATACTATTAAAGATTTAATAAGAAAATATTCAGATTATATAAGATACCCTATAAAAACTTGGGTTACTAAATATGACAAACCTGAAGAAGGTAAAGAAGATCAAGATTCTACGCATTTAGAATTAGAAACAATTAATTCAATGATTCCTTTGTGGAAGAAGAATCGTAAAGACGTAACAGATGAAGAACTAAATAATTTCTATAAACAAAAATTCATGGATTATCAAGATCCACTTACAGCTATATTTGTTAGTGTTGAAGGCATGTTGACATATAATGCTTTATTATTTATTCCTCGCAAACCTTTATTTAATGTTTATAATGATAAAGATGAAAGAGGCTTACAATTATATACTAAAGGTGTATTCATTTTAGATAAATGTAAAGATTTAATCCCTGAATACCTATATTTCGTTAAAGGGTTAGTAGATAGTGCTGATTTACCATTAAATATAAGTCGTGAATTATTACAAGAAGATAGACAAATTAAAAAGATAGCTTCAAATGTAGAAAAGAAAATTTTACAAGAATTAACTAAATTGTTAAAAAATGAGCCAGAAAAATACCTTGAATTCTTTAAAGCTTATGGTAGAGCTTTAAAATATGGTCTTTATGAAAATTATGGAGCAAGAAAAGAATCATTACAAGATTTAGTTATTTTACATTCTTTAAATGATGATAAATATATAACATTTAAAGAATATAAAGAAAAAATGCCAGAGGGTCAAAAAAATATCTATTATGTAGCTCAAAAAACAAAAGAACAAGCTTTAGCTTTACCACAAATGGCATTATTAAAACAAAAAGGTTATGATGTGCTACTTCTTGAAGATGATGTTGATGAATTTATGTTACAAGTTATGCACGACTACGATAAAGTTGAATTTAAGTCAATCACTCAAGGTGATCTAGATTTATTAACAGAAGAAGAAAACAAAAAAATAGACGAAGTAAAAGAAGAAAACAAAGAATTATTAGAAGCTATAAAAGAAAGCTTAAAAGATGAAGTTAGTGATGTAATATTATCTAAACGCTTAGTTGATGGTGCAGTATGTATTAGTGCTAAAGGTGGAATATCTTTAGAAATGGAAAAAGTATTAAGTGCACAAGATGGCAATGCTAAAGCTGAAAAGGTTTTAGAAATTAATCCTAATCATCCGTTATTTAATAAATTAAAAGATATTTATCAAACTGATAAGGATAAATTAAATGATTATTCTAAATTCTTACTTGATAGTGCTTTAATTCAAGAAGGATTAGAAATAAAAGATCCTGTTAATTATACTAACAAAGTAATAGAATTAATGTTGAAATAATATTTGACAAAGTAAAGAAATAGTTTTATTATATAGCTAGAAAAACTTCATACATTAAAATTAAACTTCAGGGTGAGGTGAAATTCCTAATTGGCGGTATAGTCCGCGAGCAGTCGCATGATAGGGTGAAATTCCCTAACCAACGGTTATAGTCCGGATGGAAGAAGTTTTTCCTATTTTGACGCCCTTTAAAGGCGTCTTTTTTTAGGAGTTAGGATATGAGTATTAAAAGATTAGTTATGGTTGCTGCATTTAGTGCTTTAACCGCAATACTTTACATTTTTGTAAAGTTCCCCTTACCGATATTCCCATCATTTTTAGATGTGAATATTTCAATGATACCAGTTATCATATGTTCTTTTATGTTAGGCCCTATAGACGCAAGTATCTGTGTTTTAATTAGGTGCTTAATTAAATCACCAATGACTTCAACTATGTATGTTGGTGAACTTGCAGATTTAATTATGGGTTTAGGAACTTGTTTACCTTGTGGGATTATTTATAAAACTAATTTAAAACACAAGGCCTTATTAGCTTTTTTAGCTGTCCCAATTATGTGGGTATTAAGCGGTATTTTGACAAATGTATTCATTAATATACCATTTTATATTAAATTCCGTTTTGATGGTGATATGACTCAATTATTAGGTATGTGTTCTGATGCCTTTAAGTTAATATCATTTGGCAAAATAAATAATATTACCTTAGATAATTTTATGATGTACTATGTTTTATTAGCGGTTATTCCATTTAATTTATTATTATCATTAATCGTTGTTATTGTTACATTACCAGTACATAAAAGACTAAGATTACTTTATGATAGGGTTAAAATTAAGTGATTAAATTTAACTTAAACATTGTTTAATTTAAATTAAAATGTTATCATATAAGTAGAGAAAGTGTTTACTAAGAATTAAAATGAAACGTATATACTCTATTTTATTGATAACATTTTTTTACTTTATTTAATGTCATTCACGAATACTGTTTCTAATAATAACGATATAAATGTGAGGTGGGATTAACGATGAAAAAAATATTTAATTTAATAAGTTTATTATTTATTATGTTACTAATAATAAGCTGTAAAAATGAAGAGAAAAAAACATATCAAAATGGTGATAGAATAAGTATAGACCATATCATTTATGAATATGTTGTGCCAAGTGAAAAAAATTACGAGAGAAAAGAAATAGATGCACCTTATTACGATTATAAGACAGCAGATATATATGATCCTAATCGACCTATATATCATTCTTGTTATCCTATTGATATGATTAATCCAGAGAAATTTCCAGTAAATGCTTTAATGTTTAATGAAGAAAACTTTAGCGAAAACGTACAATTTTTTGGTAGAAGATTTGGTAAAATTGGTTTATATGAAGATGAAAATGGTTTAGTACAATCAGATATGAATTTCATAGCTACTAATGCAGATGCGGATTATTTTGATGTCATTTCCTATATGGATAGTGATTATGCCTTTTATAATCCTTGTTTTTGGGTTGTTGGTTGCGATGAAGAATTAAGGATGAATCAAGAAACAAGAAGCGAAATAAAAATAAAAAGTATTATTGATGACATTTTAGTTGTTGGTATAGGTTATGGGGCATTTGTGGATTTAAACGGAAAGTATAAGGTGTTAGTTGAAGAAGCAGATGGTTCAAAAAAAGTTAAAGACTATTATAGTTCAGTTGGTAGGAGTTGTGATGAAGTACCTTTACTTGTTATGCCATATGCTTTTTCAAATATGGATATTAGTGAATTATGTTTTGATAGACAAGCTTTTATTTATTCTTTAGGTTTTAATAAAGTTATGTTTGATTCAGCTAAGTTTAATTTTAGAATTTTCTTGTATGGACAAGCATTTTATAAATGTGAGTTAGCGACATTTCCTGCCCCAACTGAAGAAGATCAAATTGCTAATTATTTTTATATAAATAATATTTTAACAACATATTATTTAGGCATTAATCTCTCCAATTATGCAGCTCCTTTTGTGGACTGTGATATTAATAATATTGCATCACCTGGAGCTTATTTAAGATGTGCAAATCAAATATATTATCACCCTTATTTAGTTGAAGGGATATATGATTTTTCATATCCTATTTTAATATCTAATAGTAAATCTTGTGAAGGCAATTATCGATATAAGCCTAAAGAAATATATTTAAGTAATGAATTGTTAAGAGGCGTTTGTGTTGAAAATGATGTAGTTACTAATTATTTATTTGACGAAGAATTAAATAGTGAACTTGAAACAATATATATCGTAACAGGAAGACAAAATACTACTACTTTCTCATATGATAAAAATGATGATGCTAATTTTTATATTGATTTAGCTAATTCTAAAATTTATTATCGTCAATCTGTTTTGATGCAAAATGGCGAACATGAATATAAATATATAAAATTATTAAACATGAATGAAAAGTGTAAAATTGTTGTTATAGAAAAATATGATAGATATACTGATTAAAAAGGCTAAAGGCTATCCTAGGTTTTAGGGTAGCTTTTTTAAATTCACTTATCCGCAAATAGAAGGACTTTCAAATAGGATAATCATACGAAAGATTAAAAGTTGTAATATTTGCTGAGGATTTTATTGTTAAAGAACTTAAAGATTATTGCTTTGGTAATAAAATTAAAAGAGTTAACTTTACCTAAGGTAGAAACAAAAATATTTTACTATTGCATAGAATTAATACTTTAGTAAAGATAATATACTAAACACTTAGAATGCTAATTGGAATATTGCAAAGTGATTTATTCTTAATTTAAAACAAGCATTAAAAACGTTTTCAACAAAAAAGTTGATTTATAAAATAAAAACAATTTAATAATTTTTTAAATTATGTTATAATACGCTCGAATGTGCATTATATTAATAATATAAGGAATAGGAGATAAGATTTATGCCATTTATTAAAGATATTTATGCTCGCGAGGTTATTGACTCAAGAGGAAACCCAACTGTTGAAGTTGAAGTAACAACAGAATCTGGCTTTTTTGGCCGTGCTTTAGTTCCAAGTGGAGCTTCTACAGGTGAACATGAAGCTGTAGAATTAAGAGATGGTGATAAGAGCCGTTTCGGTGGTAAAGGTACATTAAAAGCTGTAGAAAATGTAAACAGCATTATTTGCCCTAAATTATTAGGTATGGATTGCCGTGATCAAGTTTTAATTGATAAAACTATGATTGAATTAGATGGTACTGAAAATAAGGGTGTTTTAGGTGCTAATGCTATTTTAGGTGTATCTATTGCCTGTGCTAGAGCTGCAGCTGATTATTATGGTATGCCACTTTATAGATATTTTGGTGGTGTTAACGCAAAACAATTACCATTACCTATGATGAACATCTTAAATGGTGGTGCTCATGCTGATTTCTGTATCGATTTCCAAGAAATCATGATTTTACCAGTTAGTGCACCAAGTGTACGTGAAGCTGTAAGAATGGGTGCTGAAGTATTCCATGCTTTAAAAACAATTTTAAAGAAAGCTGGTTATAACACAGCTGTAGGTGATGAAGGTGGTTATGCTCCAAAATTAGGTTCTAACACTGAAGCATTTGAAAGAGTAGTAGAAGCTATTAAAGCTGCTGGTTATAAACCTGGTGAAGATATTTGTTTAGGTATCGACGTTGCTGCTAGTGAATTCTATGATAAAGAAACAGGTAAATATTCATTAAAAGCAGATAAAGGTGTATTCACTTCAAAAGAAATGGTAGATAATTATTATGTACCATTAACTGAAAAATTCCCAATCATAACTATTGAAGATGGTTTAGCAGAAGATGACTGGGAAGGTTGGAAATATTTAACTGATAAATTAGGCGATCATGTACAATTAGTTGGTGATGATTTATTCGTAACTAATACTAAACGTTTAGCTAAAGGTATTGAAATGGGTGTTGCTAACGCAATCTTAATTAAAGTTAACCAAATCGGTACTTTAACTGAAACATTTGATGCCATTGAATTAGCTAAGAGACATGGCTATACAGCTATCGTTTCTCATCGTTCTGGTGAAACAGAAGATACAACTATTGCTGATATCGTTGTTGGTACTAATGCTGGTCAAATTAAGACTGGTTCTGCATCAAGAACAGATCGTATCGCTAAATATAACCAATTAATTCGTATTGAAGATGAATTAAATAAACGCGGTGAAGCTAGCGTATCTGTATTTGCAGGTAGAAAATCTATTTATTGCTTAAAATAATTTACTATAAGAGGCATATTTTGCCTCTTTCTTTTTAATCTAAAAGCATAAGTGCATTTTGCATATTATGCTTTTTTTTGTTATAATATGCTAGAATGGTGGTGATTTTGATGATTGATAACTATCATGATTTTAAACGTTTTTTAGAAACAATTAAGGATAAACCAAGATTATTATTACATAGTTGCTGCGGACCTTGTTCTAGCTATACATTAGAAATGTTAACTAAATATTTTACTGTTACAATTTTTTACACTAATGATAATATATATCCTGCTGAAGAATTTTATTTACGCTTAGAAGAACAAATTAAAATTATCGATAAAATGCAATTAAAAGTAGAAGTTATAGTCCCACCTTATGAACCAGATGCATATTATTTAGCTATAAAAGGAAAAGAACAATTAGGCGAGCATAGTAGACGCTGTTACGAATGTTTTACTGAACGTTTAGAAAAGACGGCTCATTATGCTAAACAACATGGATATAGTTATTTTTCAACCACTTTATCAATATCACCATATAAAAATAGCGATTGGTTGAATGAAATTGGTTACAATTTAGAAAAAAAATATAATATAAATTATCTCTATTCAAATTTTAAAAAAGAAGAAGGTTATAAAAAAAGTATAATCTATTCAAAAAAATATGAAATTTATCGTCAAGATTATTGTGGTTGTGTTTATTCAAAAAATGAAAGGAGGAATCAAGAATGAAGCGAGCATTAGCACTATGTGGTGGTGGTTCTAAGGGTAGTTATGAAATGGGAGTTTGGCAAGCCTTACGCGAATTAAATATTAAATTTGACATAGTTTGTGGCACATCAATTGGAGCGTTAAACGCCGCAATGGTTTGTCAAGATAGATATGAAGAAAACTTAGAGTTATGGAAGAAAACAAGGAATGAAACCATTTTAAAAAATCCAATTAACATTGATGAAACATCACTTAAAAAAACCTTCAAAAACATGACTGATTTCATCCCTTTTTTAAAGAATTACATCAAAGATAAAGGCGCTGATATAACCCCATTTCGTCAAACTTTAGATTATTATATCGATGAAGATAAAATAATTAATTCGAAAATGGACATTGGGGTAGTATGTGTATCTTTCCCTGGATTTAAGCCATATTTAATTAATTTAAAAGAAGTAAAAAAAGAACATATTAAAAGCTTTATATTAGCTTCAGCCTCTTGTTTCCCCCTTTTTCCAATTTGCAAAATCGATAATGTGAATTATATCGATGGTGGTTATTATGATAATTTGCCGATTGACTTTTGCCTAGATTTTGGAGCTCATGAAATTGTGGCTGTTGATCTAAACTTTAATATAACTCATAAAGAATATTTACATAAGCCTTTTGTTACATATATTCATCCTTCTTGGGATTTAGGTGGTTTTTTTAATTTCAATGAAGAATTAATTAATAACAATATCACTCTAGGTTATAATGATACATTAAAAAAATACGGTAAATATATAGGCTTTAGATATACTTTTTATAAAGAAGACATCAATTATATATCTAAGAAGTTTATTACTATTTTAGCTAACATAATTAAAGATTTTAAAAAAAGTAAAATTAAATCTTTATATAAAGATGAAATTTCTTTATATGAAATATTAGAAAAATATACATATAAAGAAAGTATGAGTTATGAAGATTATTATTTAAGAGCTATTGAAGAATTATTAGAATATATGAATATTGATCATTTAAAAGTTTATAAAATAAATTCTCTTTGTAAAATGTTAGAGAAAAAAGTTATTAATTATAAAGTAGTAGAACAAGATTTATTTACTAAATATACTGAACAAAAAACACGTTTAAAAAAACGGGAATATTTAAGCAAATGTGCTATAAATGATATTTTAACTTTAGGATATAACCAAATAACAAGTGGCAAAATTTTAACTAAAGATTTTGTTTTAGACGTTTTAGCAGTTAATTCATATGTAGTTATATATTTGATATTAGAAATGGTTTGGAGTGATATAGATGCTGAGGAAGAAAAAAACTTTGGTTTTACCTTTGAATTTGAAGATTAAAGGTCGTTTTCTTTTCATCTCAGATATTCATGGCGATTTAGATTTATTAAAACTAGCTTTAAAAGAAGTTAATTTTTGTGAAGATGATGTCTTATTTTTATTAGGTGATATCATTGAAAAAGGTGATCAAAATATTGCCATACTTGATTATTTACTAGATTTAAGAACTAAATATAAAATTTATTTTTTAGCCGGTAATTGTGATGAAGTATTACGCTATATTTTACCACCAGTTGATAGAGAAATGTTTTTATACTATACATTAGTAAAAAAACATTCCATCATTAATGAAATGGCTAATAAACTAAACATTGAGTTAAAACCAAATATGGATGTCGATCAAGTTTGTGAAAAGCTATATCAGAATTTCACTAAATATTATGAATTTGTAGACTCTTTTTACGATGTTATTATTCTTAATAATAATTATGTTTTAGTTCATGGTGGAATAGATGATATTTTAAATATACCATATTATAACCCAAGTATTTTAAAATATGATTCTTTCTATTTAAAGGCTAAACCTACTCCTTATTACCGAATAGTCGGCCATTTCCCGGTTGTTAATTATTCGCGGACAATTCCCTGTAATAATCCAATTATCGATGAAGAAAAACATGTTATTTGTATAGATGGAGGAAATAAAGTTAAACCAACAGGACAATTAAATGTTTTGCTTTTAAAGGATGATAAATTTAGCTATATTTATGTAGATAAATACATTAAACAAATATGTAAAACTAATATTTTAGATACCTCTATAGCACCATATCATACTAATTCATATTTAGAAAAGGTTAATTATAAAGGCGAAAAAATTGGTGATTTTTACGTTTGTTATAATGAACAAGGAATAAAATGTTATGCTTATAAGAGTAATGTTATAATAAGTGATAACAAATTCTTTTGTTATGACGCAACCAATTATTTTATGCCTTTAAAAAAAGGTGATCGTTATTCTTTAATAGTTAAAGCTGAACCATTTTCGATTGTTAAGAAAGAAGGATATATAGGTTTAGTTAGTACTGAACTTATAACTAATGATGAATTATAAAATAAATAATGAATTTGTTAATTTAACTTTAAATGATTTTTTAAAAGAATATCATTTAGGTAATAGTCAAATCTATAAACTATTCCTAAATTCAGCAATTAAAGTCAATGGACAAGATAAAACAAAAGATTATAAGCTACAACTTGGTGATTTAATAACTATAATTCAACAAGAAAATGATATAACTCCATATAATTATCAACTATCTATAATTTATGAAGATGATTATTTATTAATTATTGATAAACCTTATGGTTATACTATTCATGGTGAATTTAACTCTTGTGATAATATGGTTGCTGCTTATTATTTAAGTAAGGGGCTAAATATAAAAGTTAGACATGTACATCGTTTAGATAGAGAAACAACGGGAATCTTAATTTATGCTAAAGATATTTTAACTGAAACTTATTTTAATTATCATTTAGATAAACATGATTTTATAAGATTATATTTAGCTAAAGTTCAAGGTGAAGTTAAAACCGCTGGAGTAATAGAGAAAAATATAGGAAAAAACAGACATAAAAATAATGAATATATAATTACTAAAAATGGAAAATATGCAAAAACATATTATCAAGTTTTAAGTAAAAATAAAAAAGAAAGTCTTTTACTAGTTAAACTAGAAACAGGTAGAACTCATCAAATTAGAGTTCATTTAAAAAGTATAGGTCACCCTTTAATTAATGATCCTATTTATAATCCTGGTTTAGGGAAAATGTATTTACGTTCCTATGAATTCACTTTTGTTCATCCATTTACTAAAAAAACAATTAATATTGAGGCTAAGTATGCGAAATAAAATTATTATTTTAACAGGTTTAGGTTTGATTTTATTATTTTTAATAGGCGTTATTTTATATAATGAAATCCCTCGCTTTACATATACCTATAACGAAGATTTAAGTGGATATGTTATAACTAAATGTCATGGCAATGTTAAAAAATATACCATTCCTAAAATGTATAAAGATAAAGAAGTAGTTGGGATTGCAAGAGATGTTTTTAGAGATAAGACTAATTTAGAAGAATTAGACTTATCAGAAACAAATATTGAAAATATAGGAATAGCCTGTTTTAGTGGCTGTTATAATCTTAAAAAAATAACATTCAATCAAGAAATAAATTATATTGCTAATAACGCTTTTTTTGGCTGTTCTAAATTAGAAGAAATCGATCTTAATAACACTAATTTACTTGTTTTAGGTGGTAGTGTTTTCTTTGATTGTATTAATTTAAAAAAAGTTAGTCTACCTAGTGGCTTAGAAGAAGTTGGTAGTTATGCATTTTATAATACTAGTTTAGAAGAGTTAAATATTTATGAACAAACTATTTTGCTTGATGATGCTTTGTTAGGTGTAGATGAAACGATAATAAATTATTTAGGAGAATGAAATGGAAAGATTACAAAAAGTATTAGCAGAAAGAGGAGTGGCCTCAAGAAGAAAATCAGAAGAGCTAATTTTAGCAGGTCGAGTAAAAGTAGATGGCAAGGTTATAACTGAATTAGGATTTAAAGTTGGTAATAAAGCCCAAATTTTAGTTGATGGCAAAGAAGTCTTTGCTAATGAAAAAAAATATTATGTTTTAAACAAACCAGAAGGCTATTTAACGACATTAGCCGATCCATTTAAAAGAAGAACTATAGCCGATTTATTTACTCAAAAAATGAGAGATGAAAGAGTTTATCCAATTGGAAGACTAGACTATGAATCTAGCGGTGTAATTCTTTTAACTAATGATGGTACTTTAGCTAATAAGCTGATTAAGAATAATGATAATATAGAAAAAATATATCATTTAAGAGTTTTTGGTATCATAACTCAAGGAATCGTAGAAAAGTTGTTAAAAGGTATAATCATTGATGATTTATTAACTAAAGTAACTAAAATAGAAAATATTAAAATCGATAAAAAAACAAATCAGTCTGAATGTCAAATAACTATTTATGATGGCAAAAATCGCCAAATAAGAAATATGATTGCAAGTTTAGGTCTAAAAATTAAATGGGTTAAACGCCTGAGCTATGCTTCTATTACTAGTGATAATTTAGCTAGTGGTGAAATTAGGCCGCTTAAACCACATGAAATAAAAAAACTTTATGTCTTATAGTTTATTTATTGATTATTTTATGCTATAATTTATGAAGTTAGGAGTGTTAATAATGGCAATACAAATAGCTATAGACGGGCCAGCTGGTTCAGGTAAATCATCAATATGTAAATTAGTAGCAAAAGAGTTGAATTTTACCCATATTGATACGGGGGCGATGTTTAGAGCTATAACACTCTATGCTTTAAGAAAAAAAATCGATTTAACTAATGAAGATGAATATGACTTTTTAGATGATATAAAGCTTTCATATAAGGCCAATAAAATATATTTAAATAAAGAAGATGTCTCTACTTTAATTCGGGAAACTGATGTTACTAATAATGTATCACAGGTTAGTAAAATTAAAAAAGTTAGAGAAAAAATGTTAGTGTTAGAACGTGATTTAGCTAGCAAAGGTAACATTTTGATGGATGGCCGTGATATTGGTTCTGTGGTTTTACCTAATGCTGATGTTAAGATTTATTTAACAGCATCAGTTGAAGCTAGAGCTAAAAGACGCTATGCTGAATTAAAATTAAAAAATGAAAATATTACTTTAGATGAAGTAATAGAAGATATAATTATTCGTGATAAAAAGGATTCAACTAGAGAAATAGCTCCTTTAAAACAAGCTAGTGATGCCATATTAGTTGATACAACAAATATGACAATTAGTGAAGTTTGTGAGCAAATAATAAAGATAGTTAAAGATAAGGTAGGTAATATTATGAATGAAGAAAAAGAAATAACTAGTATGGATGAAGTTGAATTTGGCAAAAAACTTCGTAAAGGTCAAATTGTAAAAGGAGTTGTTGTTGCTGTAGATGATAATGTATGTTATTTAGATTTACATGAATTTACAGAAGGCCAAATTTATTTAGACCATTTTACTTTAGACAAAACTCAAACATCTTTAAAACATTTAGTTTCTGTTGGAGATGAAATTGAAGTTGAAATAACAGAAATTAAAGAAGGCGATGCTAGTGGCGAAATTTTATGTTCACGTTTACGTTTATTACGTAATGAAAAATTCAATAATTTAGTAGCTTTAGTTGAAACAAAAGAACCTATTACGGTAAAGGTAACCCAAGTTTTAAAAGATAATAAAGGCTACTTAGTTGATTATGAAGGTATTAGCTTATTTATGCCTAGAAGTCAAGCGCCTAGAAATGTTAATTTAAATGATGAATTAGAGGGTATTCTATTAGAAGTAAATCCAGCTAAAGGTCGAGCAGTATTCTCTAATCGGGCATATGAATCTAGTGTTTTAGCGCAAAATAAAGATGCTGAGCTTCAAAGTATTCATGAAGGTGATGTTATTTCTGGTGAAGTAGTAAGAATTTTGCCTTTTGCATGTTTTATTAAATTAAATTATGTTCAAGCTATTTTAAGATTATCTGAAGTTAGCCATACTTATATAAATAAAATTGAAGATGTTTTAAAAGTTGGTGATAAAATTGAAGTTAAGGTTTTATCTATCAAGAATGGTAAGATTTCTGTTTCTCGTAAAGCTTTATTACCAACACCATTTGAAGCATATGTTAATGAACATAAAGTTGGTGAAACTATAAAAGGTAAAGTAGTTTCAAAACTACCTTATGGTATCTTAGTTGAAGTAGCACCTAATGTTAAAGGTTTATTACATCAAAGTGAATATAGTTGGAATCCTAATGATAATTATCAAGCATATGTAAAACTTGAAGATGAAGTTGAAGTTGTAATTTCAAATATTGATTTAGCAAAACAAAGAATATCTTTATCACGTAAAGCTCTATTAGATAATCCATGGTCACGTGTTAAAGCTAAAGTTGGTGATGTATGCGATTGTAAAATAGAAGAAGTTACAGAAGATGGTCTTAAAGTTTCTACACTTGGTGTAGATGGTTTTATCCCTAATAGTGCAATATTAGATAAAGAAGATAAAGGTAAAGTTAGTGATTATTATTCTAATGGGGATAGTGTTAAAGCTATTATTACAGAAATAAAACCTAGAGAATGGGTTTTACGTTTAAGTGTTAGACGTTTAAAAGCTATAGAAGAAAAGAAAGAAATGGAAAAATATTTAGACGAAAATAATGATAGCTCAAATGTTACTTTAGGTGACATGTTTAAAGATATTTTAAAATAATATAATTAATAGTTCTATCCTTGCTAATATAAATTAGTTAGTGAGCTTAGAACTATTTTTAATAAGGATGTGATTTTATGTTGCCTAAAGTGGCAATTGTTGGTAGACCTAATGTTGGTAAATCAAGTTTGTTTAATCGAATAATAGGTACACGTTTATCAATAACAGATGATAAACCAGGGGTTACAAGAGATAGAATATATGCTAAAGCTACTTGGTTAACACATGATTTTTATGTTATTGATACTGGGGGAATAGAAATTAAAGATGCTCCTTTTCAAGTAGAAATCAAAGCTCAAGTAGAAATAGCTATTGAAGAAGCTGATATAATCATCTTTTTAGTTGATTGTCGTGCTCAATTAACAGATGATGATAATTATATTGCTAAAATGCTTTATAAAGTAAAAAAAGATGTAATCGTAGCTGTGAATAAAGTCGATGATGAAAAATTTAAAGATAACATTTATGATTTTTATAGCTTAGGATTTGGTGATATTTACCCTATTTCTACTCAGCATGGTATTGGGCTTGGTGATTTATTAGATGAGGTTGTAGCGCATTTTGATAAATTAGATACTAAGGAAGAAGAAAAAGCAATTAAATTTTCTTTAATTGGTAGACCTAATGTTGGAAAATCTAGTTTAGTTAACGCTATATTAAAAGAAAATAGAGTGATTGTTTCAAATATTTCTGGTACTACAAGAGATTCAATAGATGAAAAATTTCAATATGAGAATGAAGATTATGTTATCATCGATACTGCAGGTCTAAAAAAACGTGGTAAAATATATGAAAATCTAGATAAATATGCGCAAATTAGGACAATTGATGCGATCTTACGTTCAGATATTGTTTTATTAGTACTAGATGCTTCAACTGGTATAATTGAACAAGATCTCCATGTTGGTCAATATATTGATATGTATAATAAACCATGTATTATCGTAGTAAATAAATGGGATTTAATAAAAAAAGAAACAAATACGATGCAAGAATTTGAACGCGATATTAGGGATAAGTTTAAATATTTAGATTATGCTCCAATCGTATTTTTGTCAGCTTTAACAAAATCTAGAATTACAACTTTATTTCCAATGTTAAAATTGACAGACGAAGCTTATAAAAGAAGAATTCAAACTTCAGTTCTAAATGATGTGATAATTGATGCTTATCAAATGAATTTGCCTTCATTCTTTAATGGTGGAAAATTGAAGATATATTATGCTACTCAAGTAGGGGTTTGTCCGCCGACATTTGCGATTTTTGTTAATGATGAAAATTATGTTCACTTTTCATATAAAAGATATTTAGAAAATCAAATCAGAAAGAATTTTTCTTTTTTCGCAACACCGATAAAAATAGAATTTAGGAGGCGAGATTGATGAATGTTGCAATCATAGGTGGTGGAGCTTGGGGAACGACATTAGCTCAAGTTTTAGCCGATAATGGTAATGATATCTTAATAAGAGATATAAACTTAGATTTTGTTGAGAAAATAAATAAATATCATGTACATCCTCAGTTTGATGTTTCAATCCCTAGTCGTATTAATGCAACTTCTAATCTTCAAGAAGCAATCGATTTTGCTAAATACATAGTTTTATGTGTTCCTACTAAGGCAATGCGTAGTGTATTAACCCAAATAGCTGATTTAGCAAATGAAAGTAAAGTTTTTATTAATGTTTCAAAAGGTATTGAACCAGAAACTACGGATCTAGTTTCAGATATTATTACTGAAACAATTGATAAACAAAAATTAGAAGCCTATGTTGTCTTATCAGGACCTAGTCATGCTGAAGAATTAATCATGCGTAAATTTACATCATTAGTAAGTGCTTCAACTAATGAATATTATGCTAAATTTGTCCAAAATTTGTTTGCTAATGGTTACTTAAGAGTCTATACTTCAAGTGATGTTAGAGGAGTAGAGGCTGGAGGAGCAATCAAAAATGCGATTGCAGTAGTTTCAGGAATCGTAGAAGGCTTAGGACTTGGTGAAAATGCAAGAGCGGCATTAATATGTCGTGGTATGCGTGAAATAGTTAAAATAATTAATTCGTTAGGTGGTAGTTTAGAAACAGCTTATGGCTTATCAGGTTTAGGTGATTTAATTGTTACCGCAAGTTCTTATAATAGTAGAAATTTTAGAGCTGGTTTA
The DNA here is from genome assembly GCA_949292525.1 of uncultured bacterium. Taxonomy (GTDB): domain Bacteria; phylum Bacillota_I; class Bacilli_A; order Acholeplasmatales; family Anaeroplasmataceae; genus CALUXS01. Next base: position 26,289 of record CASEZJ010000008.1, read on the forward strand.
AAAATAGGACAGGGCCAAACAGCAGATGAAGCCATAAATACCTCTAGCCAAACCGTTGAAGGTGTTAGAACAATTATGGCAGCTCATCAAATTGGACTTAAGTATAATTTAGATTTACCGATAATTAATACTAGTTTTTTATTAATAACCGGTAAAATTACATTAAAAGAAAGCCAAAACTTACTATTATCACGAAAATTAAAAGAAGAATAATTGCATTATCTAAAAAAAATGATATAATAAGGAAAAACGGAGGTATAATGATGAATAAAGCAGAATTAGTAGCTGTAGTAGCTGAAAGATTAAGTATAACAAAAGTTGACGCTGAAAGAACTTTAGATGGTTTTTTAGATGTTATTTGTGAAACATTAGGCGAAGGAGAAAAAGTAGTTATTTCTGGCTTTGGTACATTTGAAGTTAGAGATAGAGTTGCGCGTGTTGGACGTAATCCTCGTACTGGTGAAGACATTAATATTCCTGGTCAAAAGAGCCCTGCTTTTAAAGCTGGTAAAGGAATGAAAGATGCTGTAAAATAGGGCTTAGGTCCTATTTTTTTGTTTAATAGTATGAATGAAGCTGTTTTATATATTTTAGAAAATAATCTTAACGCTTTAAAAGATTACTTAAATTACAATTCAATAAATCAAGTTGATGAAAAGGGCAATACTCTTCTTCATTACGCAATCACGTATAATCGTTTAGAAATTTGTTATTTTTTGATAAATTCTCACATTTTTTTAAATGCTCAAAATCATTTAGGTATGACACCTATTTTACTTGCTATTCATAAAAATATGATAAGTGTATGTGATAGTTTATTAAAAAATAATTGTGATGTAACGCTACGTACCGATAAAGGAGAAACTCCATTTTATTATGCTTTTTTATATGGCCGGGAAGAAATCATTAAATTATTCATTGAATATCGCAAAGCTGATTTTACACAAAAAAATCAAAATGGAGAAAACATCATTTTTGCCTTAGTTAGAAATGGTAATCTAGCACTTTTAGAAGAATATTTTACAGATGAATTAGCTAACGAAAGTGATGATTATGCCAATAATTTATTACACTTATCTTGTAATTATAATGATATCGATATTATTAATTTCTTAATAAATAAAGGTGTAGAAATTAATAAGCAAAACAAATATCGAGAAACCCCACTTTTCAATGCGATTAAGAATATTAATTACCCAATTGTTAAACTTTTACTTCAAAAAGGAGCTTTAACAAATTTTAAAAATCGGGATGGGGTATTATTATCTAAGTTTTTAAAAGATACATTTTCAACTTTATTAGCATATGACTTAACTGACAAAGAAAGAATTAATTATCCTCTTCATTATGCAGTTATTGTTAATGACAAAAATATGTTTAGAGACAATTTAAATAAATACAATTTAGAGAATAAAGATTATTTTAATAAAACTGTTAAAGACTTAATAAAGTCTTTAGAATATAGTAGTTTTAATACCATTATAAAAGAATATATGCATAATAGTTAATCTGCTTGCATAATATTTTTTAGTGTGTTATAATCTTTACAACCAAAGAGAGGTAACACCTCTCTTATTTTAATGTTTAAGGAGGCTTAAAGTGGAGTTAGAAAAAGTTAGAGAAATTGTTTTAAATATTATTAAAGATAAAGAATATTCGCTTTACGATATTTCAGAAGAAAAAATAGGAAATGATAATATTCTTCAAATTTTGATAGATAAAGAGCCACATATTTCAATTGATGAACTAGCTTATTTAAATGAAGCAATCTCTTTAGAATTAGATAAAATAGATGCTAATTGGCCGCCCTACCTATTAGAGGTTTCATCGCCAGGTGCTGAAAAAGAATTACGTAATTATGAAGAGATAGCAAATAGTATTGAAAAATATGTTTATCTCGAAGTTGCTGATGCAAATTACTTTGGTTATTTATTAGAAGTAAATCCAGAGTATTTAGTTATTAAATTAAATTTGAAAGGTAGAATAAAAAAACAACAAATAGCTATCAACGATATTTTGTTCATTCGTTTAGCAGTAAAAGTTTAAAGGAGAAAATATGATCAGTAAAGAATTTTACAAAAATCTAAATGATGTTAGTGAGAATAGAGAATTACCTAAAGAAGACTTATATGAAATAGTTAAAAGAGCATTTGTATATGCCTTCAAAAAAATATTTGGTAATGAATCTTGTCGTGTTGTCTTAAATCCCGACAAACAAGAAATTAATATTTATAAAGTGGAAAGAGTTGTTGAAGAATATAGTCAAACTCCAGCTGAAGATGGTATAAGCGAAATATTACTTGAAAATGCTCGTAAACTTAAAGGTAAATCTAATGTTAAAGTTGGGCAAATCATTGAAACACCTGTAGCTATGTCTGAACTTGGTAGACAAGGTGCAAATATGATGAAATCTACTTTTAATCAAAGTTTAAAACAATTAGAAAGAGAAAAAGCAGAGGCTTATTTTAAAAACTTAGAAGGCGAAATGATTAAAGCTAAAGTAGTTGACGTTAAAGAAGACTTTTTAATTTTAGATATTGGTAGAAATATAACTACTTTTTTACCAAAGAAAGAATTATTAGTTAACGATAAACCAATGGTTGGCGATTATCTTCGCGTATTTATTCGCAAAGTTGAACATACTAACAAAGACCCAAAAGTTTATGTAAGTAGAAATGATCGCAATTTAATAAATCGTTTATTAGAAACTTACATTCCGGAAATAGCTGAAGGAATAATTGAAGTCAAAGGAATAGCTCGTGATCCAGGCGATAGATGTAAGATTGCGGTTTATTCAAATGATCCAAATGTCGAAGCTGTAGGGGCTTGTGTTGGTGAAGGTGGAAGTAGAATTAAGGAGATTATTGATGCCTTAAATGGTGAAAAAATCGACTTATATAAATGGAGCCCAAATATCGAAGAAACTATTGCTAATAGTTTACAACCAGCTACAGTTACTAAAGTATTAAATGTTGATCCTAAAACTAAAACTTCAGTAGCTATTGTTCCAGATGATGAGTTGAGCTTAGCTATTGGTAAGTCTGGTCAAAATGTTCGTTTAGCTGTTCAATCATCAGGTTGGAAAATTGACATTAAGTCTTTAAAACAAGCTTTTGATGAAGGATTAGTAAATTTATGATGCGAGAAAAAAAATTAGTTTTAAGAACTTGTGTTGTTAGTAAAGAAGTTTGTGAAAAAAAAGACTTGATAAGAGTAGTAAGAACTCCTGAAGGACAAGTTATTATCGATTTAAAAGGTAAGGCCAACGGAAGAGGAGCTTATCTAAAAAAAGATAAAAATGTCGTTTTAAAAGCCCAAAAAACTAAAGTTTTAGATAAAAAATTGGAGGTAGAAGTTCCTGATAATATTTATGAAGAACTTCTAAATATTCTAAATGATGAAAATTCTAAATAATATTGGTCTTTGTTTTAGGGCAGGCCATATTTTAGTTGGTGAGAATTTAGTAGTAGAAGCAATTAGAAAAAATGATATTTGTTATATTTTTCTAGCTAATGATGCCGGAAAAAACACTACTAAGAAAATCCTTGATAAAGCTAAATTTTATCAAGTTGAAGTTAATTTGGATTACGATACATTTTCCTTATCTAATGCAATAGGTAAGGAAAATAAGAAGGTATTAGGTATTAAGAAAAGTGGAGAATCATTTTTGAAAATATTAAGAAAGTAGGTGTTTCTATGCCTAAATCAAAAAAGAAAGAAAAACGAATTTCAAATATACCTCAAGTTAGCAAAGAACAAGAGGAAAAAGTAATAATTTATAAGCCTAACATGACAGTTTTAATGTTAGCTACAGCTTTAGGAAAACCATTAAATCAAGTAATGATGAAATTGATTCAAAATGGTATAATGGCTAGCCAAAGCGATATTGTTGATAGAGATACTGTAGAGTTAATTGCGCTTGATTATAATTTTGAAATTAAAGATGAAGTTATTACTGATGCAGCTCGTTTTGATGAATTTAAAATTGTTGATGATGAAGCAAATTTAGTTAAAAGACCTCCGGTAGTTACGATTATGGGTCATGTTGATCATGGTAAAACAACATTGTTAGACACGATACGTAATTCACGTGTAGCTTTAGGTGAAGCTGGTGGTATTACACAACATATCGGTGCATATCAAATTAATCATAATGGCTATGATATTACATTCATTGATACGCCTGGACATGCTGCGTTTACCCAAATGCGCGCTAGAGGTGCATCTATAACTGATATTGTTGTTTTAGTTGTAGCAGCTGATGATGGTGTTATGCCCCAAACAGAAGAAGCTATTGAACATGCTAAAGCCGCAAAATGCCCGATCATTGTAGCGGTAAATAAAATTGATAAGCCTCAAGCAAACCCTGATCGAGTTAAAGAAGAATTATCACGTTATAATTTAATTCCTGAAGAATGGGGCGGTGATACGATCTATGTTAATATTTCCGCTTTAAAAGGAACAGGTGTAAAAGAATTATTAGAAAATATAGAATTAGTTGCAGACATTAAAAATTTACAAGCTAATCCAAATCGTTTAGCTATGGGTACAGTAATTGAAGCAGGTCTAGATAAAAATAAAGGTCCTTATGCCACACTACTTGTTCAAAATGGAACTTTAAAAGTTGGTGATGCCTTAGTATGTGGCGAAACTTTTGCTAAAGTAAGAACAATGGAAGATGATCGTCATATCAGATATCAAGAAGCTAAACCAAGTCAAGCTTTAATGGTTACAGGTCTTGATAGCGTATGTCAAGCTGGTGATAAATTTATGGTTTTTGCTAGTGAACAAGAAGCAAAAGCAATCGCTGCTGAACGTAAGATTAGAGCTAAAGAAAAAGAAACAGAAACAGAAGGAAATAAGCCACGAAATATCAATGATCTATTTAATAAAATTGATAATAAAAATAAAGAATTAAATATCATTATTAAAGCAGATGCTCAAGGTAGTGCAGAGGCTTTAAGAAATTCCCTATTAAAAATTGAAGTTCCTGACGTAACACTAAATATTATTAGATGTAATGTTGGTACAATAACTGAAGATGATATCAATTTAGCTGATGGATCTCAAGCTTTAATCATTGGTTTTAATGTAAGACCTATGCCAAATGTTAAATCTACTGCGCAAGCAAAGAAAGTTCAAATTAGATTATATAGTATTATTTATGATGTAACTAATGATATTGAAGCAGCCTTGAAAGGTTTACTTGACCCAATTTATGAAGATGTTGTAACAGGCTACCTAGAAGTTAGAGAATTATTCAAGATTTCTAAAATAGGTACTATTGCCGGTTGTTATGTAACAGATGGTTATGTAACTTCTACAGCAACAATTAGATTATTAAGAGAAGGTATCGTTGTTTATGAAGGCAAGTTAGCTACTTTACGTCGTTTTAAAGATGATGTTAAAGAAGTTAAAAATGGTTATGAATGCGGTGTTAGAATAGATGGCTATAACGACATCAAAATTGGTGATGTTATAGAAGCTTCTACCGCTAAAGAGGTAAAACAATGAACGAGATCAAATTAAGAAGATTAGAATCACTAGCTCAAAGAGAATTATCTTTATGGTTATTAAATAAAGCTAAGGCTGATGAATTAAAAGAAATATCAGTAACAGCAATTAAAATCACAAATGATTTATCATATATGACAATATATTATGTTGTTTATAATAAAGATAAACAAGATTTATTAGCGACAATTTTAGAAAATCGTAAAGGTGAAATAAGGACTTATCTAGCTAGTAAAATAGGTGCTCGTAAGATGCCAGAATTGATATTTAAATATGATACTTCTATTGATTATGGTAATCATATCGATGACCTACTAAAGAAAATTAATGAATAAAATATTAAAATTCTAAATAATATTATTAGCCCTTTAAATAAATGTTAAAATAAAAGTAACCTTAGCTCCTATAAGTTTTAAACTATAGACTAAGGTTACTTTTTTATTATATAGAAAAAACTCCTATATAATGTAATTAGTCTAGCAACCAAAACAAAATATAGGAGGATTGAACAAAGAAATAATAATTTACTACTATTTATCAAGATTTATTTTCGTAAGCTTTACTTTATGTCTTAATTCATGATCTAAATATTTAACTAAATCATTTAAGAAAGAAGTATCATATTTTTCTATTTCACCCGCATCAACTAAAGTTGTTAATTTTGGGTCAATTGGCATTTTAATTAAAGGTTTAATATTAAAATGATTAGCAATATCAATAAGTTTAGAAGGGCCAAAAGGCTCAATTATTGTTTTACAATTTGGACATTCAATATAACTCATGTTTTCAACTAAACCTAAAATAGGAATATTCATCATATTAGCCATTTTAACAGCTTTACCAACAATCATTTGAACTAAATCTTGTGGTGTAGAAATAATTATAACACCATCAAGCGGAATAGATTGAAAAATAGTAAGAGCTACATCACCAGTTCCAGGTGGCATATCGATAAATAGGTAATCTAAATCTTCCCATAAAACATCTTCATAAAATTGTTTAATTGCTCCACCTACTACAGGACCACGCCATAAAACAGGATCATCTTCATTAGGTAATAAAAGATTAATAGATACTATTTTTATGCCATCAGTACTTAATTGGGGGAACATTAAATTTTCATTGCCAGATATAGCATCTTTAACCCCAAAAGCTTTAGGTATAGAAGGTCCGGTAATATCAGCATCTAAAATTCCAACTTTATAACCATTTTTTTGGTAAGCACTAGCTATAAGTGATGTTGTTGCTGATTTACCAACTCCACCTTTACCTGATACAACGCCAATTATATGTTTAATGTGTGAATATTGATTTAAATTAAAATATTTTGGAGCCCCTTCACACTTAGAGCTACAACTTGCACAATTATGATCGCATTCAGCCATGTTTTTCACCCGAAGCTAATTATAACAAATTATTTATAAAAATTAAATAAATATGCAAAAATAATTATTGATTTGCCTATATATTAGGTGGAGGAAGAAGAAAATGAAAAAAATAAGTATATTATTAATGGTGTTATTAATTGTATTATCTATGACTAGTATTAAACCAAAAGCCGCATCAGAATATACAGGTTTTGATGAAATAATGCTAGAAAGTGGCAAATTATTAAAAAATTATACAAATGCAGAATATGAAGAATATTATAAACATGTCGATAAAAGAAGATTTTGGGGATGGAATGTTTATATCGTAAACAACAAAGTACCTTGTACTTACATAGCTAGAACAGTTTATGAGACGACTAATACTGGTGAAGAAGAAATAACATATGAAATTAATGTGACAACAGAAACTGAAGTTAAAACAATAATTAATGCTAGTGGTTCAATTTCTTATGGCTTATCAGGTTCAGTAAAGAAATTCAAACATGATTTAGATGCTGAAGTGGGATTAGAATATAAATATCAAATCACTGAAGGTAAAACAAAAACCGAAAAACTTAAAATACCTGTCGAAGGTAAAACCAAACTTTTAGTTACTGTTACAGGTACAGGTTATGTTACTAATGGAGTAGCGAGTTATTATTCTTTGTGGTTAAATGTTGAAAGAGGTGGATTTGAATATTTTACAATAACTAGCGAATATCAAACAATTGAAAAAGTGGCTGTACAATGAGAAAATTTGTACTAATTAGTTTGATGGCTTTATTAATTGTAAACATCTATATTTATTATAATTCTGAAGTGCAATATGACTATAAAGTTTATGCTTTAAAATCAATTTATAATTATATTTATGACTCAAGCAGAACTTATTATCTTAATTTTTATATTGATGAAAATTTAAAAGAAGAAAATTATACTTATTATTTAAAACAAGATGACAAAAAGATAAACATTGATGTTAAAGATAAAAATATAATTGGCTCTGAAAATATAATGGGAATAAATTATTTAAATATAAGTTTAGAATTTTATTTAACTATGCCTATAGATACTTTTAAAGAAACTTATCTATTATTAGAAGGCTTAGATAAATATGAATTATATATAGGCTATTTTTATACTTATTATCAAAAAGAGCTAAATTATTTTCCTTATGATGCGATTGAACCTAAATATAGTAATAATAAGTTAACAGACATTGTCATAAAAACAGATTTTGTTATTGATGAAGCTAGAATAACACCAAATATAAATGTCAATTTAGAAAAGAACTACCAAGGTTATCTACTAAATCTAGAATATTTAGAAAACTATTATTTATATAAAACCTATATTTTAATACTCCAGGAAAAGGATAAATATGTTATTGATTGTCCGCGGTTTAAAATAAATAATAATTATTTATCAGAAAATTTAGAATATTTAAGTGAAGGTGTTAAATATGCTTAAAATGGTTAATTTAAATTATCACAAAGGCTTTAAACATATTTTAAAAAATATTAATCTAACCATTAATGATAATAGCTTTAATATAATCATTGGTGAAAACGGTTGTGGTAAGACAACATTATTAAAAATTATTACTAAATCAATAAAAAATAAAGCTTATAAGACTAATTTTAAAGATGTTTTTTATTTGTCTGATAAATTTGTTTTACCGGGAAATAAATATGTTAAAGACTTTTTATATATGGCAATAAATTGTTTTAAATGTAGTATAAATATTGATAAAATAATTAATTATCTTGAATTACCAAATAAAAAAATAAAAGATTTATCAAAAGGTAATTATAAAAAAACAGCTCTTGTTTATAGTTTTATCACAGGAGCTGATTTAATTATTTATGATGAAATACTTGATGGTTTAGATAAAAATGTAGTTAAAAAGATTTTAAAATATTTAAAAACACTTGATAAAACAATAATCATTGTTACGCATTTTCTAAAATTATTTAGATATTTTAAATATAACTTAATTGAATTAAATGAAGGAAGAATAGTAAATGAAGAAGATAGAACGTCAATTTAATTATTATTTAAGCTCTAAAAATTTTGTTATTATCTATATTTTATTATTAATTGGCTTTGGTATTATCTTAAATACAATTGATAAAGATATATTTTATAGTGAAAGTCTATTATATATTAAAATAATAATAGTAATTTTAAATATATATTTATTCTTGTATATAACTAG
>CASEZJ010000009.1 GCA_949292525.1 uncultured bacterium
CCCTAGTGATTTAATATAAACATTCCTTCATTACTATTATACTATAATATTAGAAATAAAAAACTAAGAAATAACTCTTAGTTTTAGTATACGAAAAGAAGGCCTAAGCCTTCTTAATTAATTATTCAATAATTTCAGTAACTGAACCAGCACCAACAGTGTGTCCACCTTCACGAATTGAGAATTTAGTACCATTTTCAATAGCGATTGGGTGAATTAATTCTACTGTCATAACTGTGTTATCACCAGGCATTACCATTTCAGTACCTTGTTCAAGAGTAATAATACCTGTAACATCTGTAGTACGGAAATAGAATTGAGGACGATAACCTGAGAAGAAAGCTGTATGACGGCCACCTTCATCTTTAGTTAAAACGTAAACTTGAGCTTTGAATTTTTTATGTGGGTGAACTGATTTTGGTTTTGCTAAAACTTGACCACGTTGAACTTGTTCACGAGAAATACCACGTAATAATACACCGATATTATCACCAGCTTCAGCTTGGTCTAATAATTTACGGAACATTTCAACACCAGTTACTACTGTAGATTGAGTATCATGGATACCAACGATTTCTACTGGATCACTTAATTTAACTACACCACGTTCAACACGGCCAGTAACAACTGTACCACGACCAGTGATTGTGAATACGTCTTCGATAGGCATTAAGAATGGTTTATCAGTTTCACGAGTTGGAGTAGGAATATAATCATCAACGATGTCCATTAATTCTTCTACTTTAGCAACCCATTGAGGTTCACCATTTAAAGCACCTAGAGCTGAACCACGAACGATTGGAGTATCATCACCAGGGAAACCATATTCATTTAATAATTCACGTGTATCCATTTCTACTAAGTCGATTAATTCTTCATCATCAACCATATCACATTTATTTAAGAATACAACGATTCTAGGTACACCAACTTGACGAGCAAGTAAGATGTGTTCACGAGTTTGAGCCATAGGACCATCTGTAGCTGCGATAACTAAGATAGCACCATCCATTTGAGCAGCACCAGTGATCATGTTTTTTACATAATCGGCATGTCCTGGGCAGTCAACGTGCGCATAGTGACGTTTTTCAGTTTCATACTCAACGTGAGCTGAGTTAATAGTTATACCACGTGCTTTTTCTTCTGGTGCAGCATCAATTGCATCATAAGCCATTGATTTAGCTAAACCTTTTTTAGCTAATACAGTAGTAATAGCTGCAGTTAAAGTAGTTTTACCATGATCTACGTGACCAATAGTACCTATATTAACATGTGGTTTTGTACGTACATATTTTTCCTTTGCCATAATTTTTAATTTCTCCTTAAATATTATTTTCTTTCTTTTTTTACCATATAATATTTTACATTATACGTTAGGTAAAATCAAGTAAAACCCTAAATTTATCCTCTAGCTTTAATTATTTCTTCTTGAATAGCTTTAGGACAAGCTTCATAATGGTGAGTTTGCATAGTGAAGTTACCACGGCCTTGTGAATTAGAACGTAATGTGGTTGCATAACCAAACATTTCAGCTAGTGGAACATATGCTCTAATTTTTACACCATTACCACGTTTTTCTTGAGAATCTAAACGGCCACGACGGCTTGTTAAATCCCCAATAACATTACCCATATATTCTTCTGGAACTGTTACATCTACTTCCATGATAGGTTCTAGAAGAACTGGTTTACATTTATCTTTAGCTGCTTTTAAAGCTAATGATGCTGCCACCTTGAAGGCTGCTTCTGATGAATCGACTTCATGGTATGAACCATCAAATAATGTAGCTTTAATATCAATTAATGGATATCCAGCTAAGATACCATTAGGTAATGCTTCTTGTAAACCTTTATCAACAACTGGGATATATTCACGAGGAATAACACCACCAACAATATTGTCAATAAATTCATAGCCTTTTTCTGGGTTTGGTTCAAATTTGATCCATACATGACCATATTGACCACGACCACCAGATTGACGAATGAATTTACCTTCACAATCACCTGCTTGAGTAATTGTTTCACGATATGAAACTTGTGGAGCACCAACATTAGCAACAACATTGAATTCTCTTTTCATTCTATCAACGATGATATCTAAGTGTAATTCACCCATACCAGCAATGATAGTTTGACCAGTTTCAGCGTTTGTATATGTTCTAAATGTTGGATCTTCTTCTGCTAATTTTAATAATGCTGCAGTCATTTTATCTTGATCTGCTTTAGTTTTAGGTTCAACAGCAACACTAATAACTGGTTCTGGGAATACCATTTTTTCTAGAATGAATTCACTTTTTTCATCAGTTAAAGTATCACCAGTTGTTGTATTTTTAAAACCAACAGCAGCTGCAATATCACCTGAATAAACTTCTTTAATTTCTTCACGGTGATTTGCATGCATTTGCATGATACGACCAAGTCTTTCTTTTACATTCTTAGTTGTATTTTTAACATAAGAACCTGAAGTACAATGACCAGAATAAACTCTAAAGTAAGTTAATTTACCGATAAATGGATCTGTAACAACTTTAAATGCTAAAGCTGCGAATTGTTCATTATCATCAACAGCAAGTTCAAATGAAGTACCATCTTCTCTATGAGCGATAGTCTTTTTAATATCAAGTGGGCTAGGTAAGTAATCGATAACTGCATCTAATACTTTCTTAACACCCATATTTTTGAACGCTGAACCACAAAGAACAGGGAAGAAATCAACCGCTAATGTAGCTTTACGAATTACTTCTTTAATTTTTTCAACTGGAATATCTTCACCTTCAAGATACATCATAGCTAAATCATCATCAAATTGTGATAATGTATCTAATAATACATCTCTTTTTTCTTTACAAATATCAACTAATTCAGCAGGAATTTCTACTTCTTGATAATTTTCATGTTGTTCACCATCGTAGATATAAGCTTTCATAGTTATTAAATCTACTTGGCCTTTGAATTGATCTTCAGCACCGATTGGCCATTGAATAGCAGCCGCACAGGCACCTAAACGTTCATGAATTGTATTTACAGAATATTCAAAATCAGCACCAATCTTGTCCATTTTATTAACAAAAACGATACGAGGTACATCATAATCTGTAGCTTGACGCCATACAGTTTCTGTTTGTGGTTCAACACCAGCTTGACCATCTAATACTGTAACAGCACCATCTAATACTCTTAAAGAACGTTGAACTTCAACAGTGAAGTCTACGTGTCCTGGAGTATCAATAATATTTACACGGTAATCATTCCAAATAGCTGTTGTAGCTGCTGAAGTAATAGTTATACCACGTTCTTGTTCTTGAACCATCCAATCCATTGTTGAAGCACCATCATGTGTTTCACCAATTTTATGAATTTTCTTAGTGTGGAATAAGATACGTTCAGTTGTAGTAGTTTTACCAGCATCAATGTGAGCCATAATACCAATGTTACGTGTATGTTCTAATGAATATTGTCTTGGCATAGCTTAAAATCTCTCCTTGATGTATTACCAACGATAATGTGCAAAAGCCTTATTAGCTTCAGCCATTCTATGTGTATCTTCTTTTTTCTTGAATGCGCCACCTGTACCATTAGCTGCATCAATAATTTCTTTAGCTAGTTTTTCTTCCATAGTTTTATCATTTCTAAGTCTAGCATAACGAACTAACCATCTTAGTGCTAAAGTTTGTCTTCTTTCAGGACGAACTTCGATAGGTACTTGATAGTTTTGACCACCAATACGACGGCTCTTAACTTCTAAAACAGGCATAATGTTTTCTAATGCTTTATTAAACATTTCTAAAGCATCAGTGCCAGTTTGGTTTTGAACGCGTTCTAAAGCGTTATAAAATATAGTTTGTGCAGTTCCTTTTTTACCTTCTAACATAATTGCATTAATTGCTCTAGTAACAACTTTTGAATTATATATTGGATCAGGAAGCACGTCTCTTTTTGCGATATGACCCTTACGAGGCATCTTCTTTTCCTCCTTTTATTCAAATATTATTAATTATTTTTTCTTTGGTCTCTTAGCACCATATTTAGAACGGCCTTGCATACGATTTGCAACACCAGTTGTATCTAAGGCACCACGAATTATATGATAACGAACACCAGGTAGATCTTTAACACGTCCACCACGAATTAATACTGTACTATGTTCTTGTAAACTGTGACCAATACCTGGAATATAAGCTGTTACTTCAACGCCGTTAGTTAAACGAACACGGGCATATTTACGTAATGCTGAGTTAGGTTTCTTAGGTGTCATAGTAGTAACACGAGTACAAACACCACGTTTTTGAGGTGAAGGTAAATTGTTATACTTCTTTTCTAAAGAATTAAAGCTAATCCCTAATGAAGGTGATTTAGACTTTGTTACCTTGTCTTTTCTTCCTTTACGTACTAATTGTTCTATAGTTGGCATATTTTTCTCCTTTCTAAAAGCAATAAATTAATTCACTGCTTTTTTAACAGACAAGCGTATTATACTAGTAAAAATAAATAAGTCAACAAAAAAATAGCTACTTTTTTCATTATTTTAAACTTTTCAAGAAACACAGGTGACGTGTATATGAAAAATGTAGCTATTTACTTATTTATATCTATCATTGCTTTTTTAAATATTTATCTATTTTTCATTCATTTTTACAATTAAAATCATTATTAAAAATTTTAAAGCGCTTTAACTGTTGTATTACTTAGTTTATGGTGTTAAGATAAACTAAAAATTGGAGGATCATATTATGGATTTATCATTAATTGTTTTAATTCAATGTTTAATCATGCTGATTTATGTTCTAATTGGCTATATTTTATACAAACTAAAATTAATAACATCTATTGGTTCTAAAACAATAGGTAACATTTTAGTATATATTGTTATTCCTGTTGTCATAATTAAAGCTTTCTTGATTCCTAGAACTGAAGAAACTACAATAAATTTGCTTTGGTCATTTGCTCTTGGTGCTTTATCATTAGTGATATCTATTTTAGTAGGGCTTATTATATATAGAAATAAAAACGGGGCCTTAAACTTTGCTGCCGCTTTTTCAAATTGTGGTTTTATGGGGATTCCATTAATTTCGGCAGTCTTAGGCGATGAAGCTGTTATTTATATAAGTGGCATGAACGCTTTAATGGCTTTGTTACAATTCACTTATGGACAGTTTATAATAACAAAAGATAAATCGCTTATCAGTTTTAAAAAAGTATTAACAAGTCCTGCCTTAATAGCATTAATTATTGGTATAATCCTTTATTTCTTAAATTTAGAATTACCAGAACTTATACTTACACCAATAAACGGAATTCAAGCTTTAAACACACCATTAGCAATGATTGTTATGGGAGTGTATTTAGCCCAAACACCTTTAAAAAATATTTTTATTTCGCCAAGAATATATATATTATCATTAATTAGACTAGCTATTATTCCTATTTTAACAACCTTTATTTTCCTCTTATTCCCTGTAGATAATAGTGTTTTATTAACACTAATCATAGCATCAGCTGCGCCTGCTGGATGTAATGTAATAATATTTTCCCAAAAAAATAATATTGATCCTACTGATGGTACTTTAGCTGTATGTCAATCAACAATTTTATCTATAATTTCTTTGCCATTAATTGTAATGCTTGCTAGTACATTGCTAGGAATGTAACAATTTCATCGCCTTGCATACATCAGCAATTTATATTATAATTAGCTCACATAATAAAGCATTTACAAAAATGCTTTTAAGCTCGGGTAGCACAATGGATACTGCATTCGCCTCCTAAGCGAAAGATTATGGGTTCGAGTCCCATCCCAAGCGCCATTAAAGATGATAGAACCAGCTTTTTTAAGGCTGGTTTTTTAGTTTGATTATCAAAATATCTACCAATTTATTTATATCTATGATATAACCCGAGTTTGCCAGTTAATATAAAAAGAAAGCCTGTAGTTTTTGTTGTAACTACGGGCTTTTGGTTGTTAATATATTCTTTTTAGTTTGTTTTTTTATGTACCTACAATGAAAATAATTGCCGTAAACGGCAAAAATATTCAACAGCTAAACACCTACCAAGTTTTCACATTTGTTCTATTAAAAACGAAAAACCAATCCTATTCATTATTTCATCAGATTAACATAGCATAGAAACTAGCTAAAACTACCGTTAAGATACCACTTATAGCTATTGATAAACTACTCATAGCTCCTTCTATATCGCCTAATTCCATAGCTTTAGCGGTTCCAATCGCGTGCGCACTAGTACCTAAAGCTAAGCCTTTCGCTATATCGCTTTTAATATGAAATATTTTAAATATGGTAGTCCCTATCATATTACCCAAAATACCAGTAATGATTATTACTGCAACAGTTATAGTTTGATATCCACCCATTTGTTCACTAACTTGCATTCCAATAGCTGTCGTGATTGATTTTGGTAATAATGTAACATATTGTTCATGAGTCAACCCAAATGCCAAAGATAATAAATATACACTAGTTAAACTTGTTAATACTCCTGCAATTATACTAACCATAATTGCCACAAAATTCTTTTTTAATAAATTAATTTGTTCATATAATGGGATAGCTAGAGCTACTGTTGAAGGTGTTAATAAATAAGATAAATATTTAGCACTACCTTCATAGGTTGAATAGTCGATTTTCCCTACCAATAAAACAATTATGACTAGAATAATAGCTATTAATAAAGGATTAAAAATAGCTAATTTTAGCTTCTTTTTAATAAATAATGCTAGTACATATGCTAAAACACTAATGAACATTCCAAAAAATAACGAATCTTTTAAAAAATCACTCATTTATCTCACCATTCTTCTTAGTTAGAAGTTGACAAACAACACCGGTAACAGCCATAACTAGTATAGTAGTAACTATCACAATAACTGTTACTTCTAAAATTATTGGTTTTAAATCTAAATAGCTCGTAATTAACCCAACTCCAGCCGGAATAAACATCAGTGGCATTATTTCAATAATAAACTTAGCTGTCGTTTTAATATTATCAAGCTTAATAATTTTTGTGCATAAACAAAAAAGCATTATAGCTAGACCATAAACACTGCCTGGAATAGGTAAAGGAATAAAGTAGTTTAATGCTTCTCCAATAAATGATATTAAAATAATAATGCAAAATTCACCTATATATTTCATATTAAACCTTCCCTTAATGCCTAAAATTATATGTCTTTCTTATTATGAAAACAATTATTAAGCGTTTTCAAAAGCTTCTATTATTTAAATTAAAAACCTCCTATTAAATGATTAACATTCACAAATAGAAGGTTTTCTTAAGACTTAGTTTACGATAATCATTACTGTCTCGTTTAATTATTTCTGCTAGAGCTGTGATAGGTATTAATAACCAACCCCAAATAAAGTTATTGGCAACCCAATAATTACCTTGTTCAGCAACTAAATTCACATTTTCACCTGATATACTTTTTGATTTAGAACAAATTATAAGATATATTATATAAAACCTTTTGATGAACAAGCAGTCATTAAAGATGATAAAACCAGCCTTAAAAAGCTGGTTTTTAGTTCTATATTTTACAAAAACATTGACATATATAATGGTAATGTTAATTTATTATTCGCATTCCCTACGTTACCATAAACATATTTATAAGCTTTTTGTGGCTTATATTTTAAAATATAATTATCTAAAGAAATACTTTTATTATTGCTAGCTTTAACTTCAATAGGTAAAACAAAAGCTTCATCATCTATTAAAAATTCTATTTCTTGTGTGCTATTGGAGTTTTTAAAATAATATAAATTAATATCCTTTTTAATTAATATATCTGCTATTGCGCTTTCATATATTCCCCCTTTTATAGCACCTACTAACTTGTTATTTAATATAGCTTGTTTCAATGAGAACCCGTACATTGCTGTAAATAAGCCTATATCAGTTAAATAAATTTTAAATTCATTTATTATTTCATAACCTTTTAAAGGGAACAATGGTGTACTAACATTATAACAAAACTTGATTAATCCGGCATCTAATAACCAATTTAATGAATTTTCATATTTCCTGCTAGACGCATTTTTTTCGATTACTTTATATTGAAATTTAGTATACTCTTTACTTAATTGCTTTGGTATTGAATCAAAACAAAGCTTAATTTTACCTTTTTCAACATTATTAGAATATTTTTCTATATCATAATAAAAACTATCTAATATTTTTTGTTGAACTAAAAAAGCTTCATAATAATTATTTTTAGCTATAAAAGTAGATACAACTTCTGGAAATCCGCCAATAACCATATATTCTTTGAATCTATTTAAAAAATAATCATTAATTGAATCTTCTATTTTAACTTTTTTTGCAAATTGTTCTTTTAATAATTTTATGCTTTCTTCACTTTGACCCAATCCCCATAAAAATTCTTCAAAATCCAAAGGATACATATTAATGTGTTTTTCATATCCAACCGGAATAGATTTAATTTCTTTATAATGCAAGCCTAATAAAGAACCGGTAGCTATGACATCATATTTATTATCTATGGCCAAAAACTTCAGTGCTGTCCTAGCATTAGCACATTCTTCTATTTCATCTAAACATATGAGTGTATTTTTTTCTATAAATTTAACTCCAGGAATAAAATAAGACATTTTTTTATAAATATCTTCTGCCGTTAAACTATCGCTAAATATATCTTTCATTTTTGGATTCTCAATAAAATTCAAATATATAAAGCTTTTATATTCTTTTTTACCAAATTCTTTAATTATATAAGTCTTGCCACATTGTCTAGGGCCTTTAATTAGTAAACACTCTTCAACTTTATTCTTTTTCCATTTTAATAATTCATCGTATATTTTACGTTTCAACATAGTAATCACCTAATATTATTTTAACATATTTTTAATCAATTGCAACTAATTTGACTATGTTTAATTAAAAATGCGCAACAAATTCGACTATGTTTTAATTAAAACATGCAACAAATTCGACTATTTTCTCTTGCTGAATAACGAAGTGTTAGAGATATTATTAAATGTTAAAATCATTTTTATTTAAAACAAACACAAATATACTTTTTTCCTAAACTAAAGATTATTTAAGATTTGGTACTGAAACAACAAACCTTAACTTATTAATTATTAGAAAAATCATTTTTAACTTTTTCTTTTTTATCATATATTTTATTAGCAATACTACCCGCTAATAAACCTAATGCTGCTGCAACTGGTATAAGTAATAGCCATAGATTCATTTTTTCACCTCCATATAATGTTTATAAATTAAGGCTTAAGCATATAAGGAGAAATTAAAAAGGAGGAAAGGAAATCGAAACAAACCTTAAGCCTTAATCTATAAAGTTATATATTAATAATTCACAAATAGAAAAAGTTGCGATTTAAAAACATTAACTTTTTACAACTAAATTATAGTTAAATAACTTCTTATTTTAGACGTTTTTTTAAAAAAACATCTATTTTTTTAAATAAAATTTAGATTATTAAAAATATATATAAAAGCCTCTCTACATATATGGTAATCAGCTGATTTGCTGTTGAATTTTACGATAAATTAATATATAATATTTACAGCAAAGGTAGAAAGGAGAACCCGTTATGCCAAATATAAAACCAGTATCAGATTTAAGAAATTATAATGAAGTTCTTAAAAATGTCAGTGTTGGTGAACCTGTGTTTTTAACGAAAAATGGTAGGGGTAGATACGCTATTGTAGATATTGAAGAGTACGAAAAAACGAAAGCTATCATAAAATTGATGAGTGAGCTTTCTAAAGGTGAAAAATCCGCTCAAAATAAAGGCTGGATAAACTTAGAAGATGTCGAAAAACATTTTGGGTTATAAATGACTAAAATCAAATTTTCACCAGATGCCCTTTCTGATTTAGAACAAATTAAAAGATATATTACATTAGAACTTTGTAATGAACAAGCGGCAATTAAAGTAATTAGTAATATCATTAAAAAAATACATATTCTAGAAACGTTTCCTCTTAGTGGTGCCCAACTTTCATCAATAATTAACATAGAAACTAATTATCGTTTTTTAGTTTGTGAAAATTATAATGTCTTTTATAATTTTAAAAATGACATAATTTATATAATTCGAATCCTTTATAATCGAAGAAATTTTATGGAAATCCTTTTTTAATTTAATCCCATTTTAACAATAATTTCATTGTAAGTATTGCTTTTTTAACTTGTTATGGTACAATACAAACACAAATAAAAGGATGTTTTTTTCATCCATTTCAATGTCATATGACATTTTGGGCTGGCTTTTGTCATGGTCCACCAACGGCGGGAAATAGTCCCGCTTATTTTATTGTTAAAGGCGTATATCCATCTCACAAGTACAATAATTTATATTTCTATTAGCTAAATAATACGCTGATTTTTTATATAAATTAATTAACAATCAAAAATTCCTTCCTATTCCTAGGAGGGAGTTAATTATTGTTTCTTTCATTCTTTTATATTCTTCTATATCTAATTCAGTTTTACTTTTATTATCTTTATTAGCTACTGGTAAAAACATATCATTTAATATTTCACCAACTTTTTTAATACCTTCAGGTGTTGCATGAGTGTAATATTTTAAGAATGTAACTATGTCTTAACGAATAGATTAATATTTTTTACCAATTATATCATTATGAAAAAAAGAGACTCATAAAGAGCCTCCTAGGTGGATTTCACATTTCTTAAAGTTATATTAATTTACGTTAGTTAACATGCTATATCTTTTTATGCCATCAAATATCATTATTTCATAGATCATTTGACATTATCTAGATAAATCATATATTCTCTTTAACATTGAAAGCATCATAAGATATTTTTTTGCTGCTACGTTTTAAAAAAATTTATAATTGAAATAAGGTAGTAAATGGCGTCACAACAGCATAGCCTTATAATTTAGGTTCTCTTAAACCCTACTAATCACCAAATTTATTTATTGACATCATGTAATTCTAAAACTAATTCTATATCAATATCATTTAGCTAGTTTCTCAAAGAAACTATTGCACTAGAACTTAAAAGTATAAAAACGTTAAGAAAAAAACAATCGATAAATTTAAAATGCTTTGTTTCATTTATTAACTTGAAAGTAATTTACTTTAAAGTAAATAGTGAGGTGGGAAAATGTTTGTTGGCAGAAAAAAATTATCTTTCTTAAATGAACTGTATAATAGTAACAAATTTGAATTTTTAATCTTACATGGCAGGAGACGTATTGGCGAATCTTATTTATTAACTAATTTTATTAAAGATAAAAAGAATTCTATATATTATGTGGATGACAAAAGCAATGCGGAAAATAATGTTAAACTTTTTGTTAAAGAACTTAAAAAATATACAATTTTTTAATGTTTAAAAAACATCTATTTTTATTCATCAATCTTTCATATTATCTATTTCTAATTTAAAACAAATTCCTATATATTTAGATCTTTGCACTGAAAATAAATGCCGTAAACGGCAAAAATATTCAGTGGAGGTGTTATAATGAAGCAAATTAATAAGAAATATTAAAATAGATCTTCTAGTATTTCTATCTACTATGCTAAATACATCTAAAAAGGATTGCCATCTACAATGTACAATAACAATCCGATAGTTATGCTATTGTATATGCTATTGTAATAGTTTAATATAAAACAATATCATTTATTTTAGTTAAACTAATATTATTTCTTTTTAAATACATTTTTATTTCTTCAATTAATTTGGTTTCAATTTCAGACTTCTTCACTTTTTCTAATTCATTTTCATCATAAAAATGAAATGTACCATTATAATAAAAATAATAGTTTTTATGACTTATTTTATATTTGCTTTCTTGTTTGGTCTTTCTAAATAACAATTTATCAGCTTGTAATTTAGGAAAGACTTTTTCAATTTGTTCCTTAATTTGTATACTAATCTTACCTACAATTCTTGAATGATCTAATATGTAAAACATTTTTAATCACCTTTCTTTTTTTACTATTTTTAATTCCTTTAAAGGCTGTATTGTGTTTGCTTTTTCAACTATAGTATCATTTTTTTCTTCAATTAAGTTAATATTTGGATTTATAGATTTACTTTTAATTAAAGCATATTTTGCTAATATCGGCCCCAATAATTCATATAAAACTGATGAACATAATATAACTGTTAAAAAAGTATCACCTAATTCTTGCGGTAATATTCTTGCGGCTAAAAACGCAAGACCAATCGCTACACCAGCTTGTGGAGCTAAAGCAAACCCAAGATATTTTTTAGTTTCGTTAGAACTATGACAGAGCTTAGCACTTAAATATGTGCCAAAATATTTACCGATTAAGCGAATAACAAAGTAAACTACTCCGACTATACCTATAGTTTTGAAAGCTGTAATATCCATATTCATACCTGACATTACAAAAAACGGTAACATAATTGGAGGATCAAACTGATTGATGGCTTCAAAAATCTCTTCATCACTTGTTTTATTAAGATAGGTAGCACCAAAAATCATGCAAGATAATAAAGGTGAAACATCAACTATACTAGCTATCCCAGCGATTGTACATATTAAGCCAACAACAACAATAAGCTTAGAATTTTTACTCCTACCTTTAGTAAGTGATGGCAATAACAATCCTACTATAAGTCCTATTAACATAAAACCTAAATTATAAAGAATAGGCAGAATTATATTCAATACATCAATTTGATTTTGACTACTGCTAGCTATGGCTGTTGCTACACTAAACGCTAATAAACAAATTACATCATCTAAAGCTACGACCTGTAACAAAGTATTAACAAAATCACCCTTAGCCTTATATTGATTTATGGTCATCATAGTTGAAGCAGGGGCTGTAGCTGAAGCTATTGCACCTAAAAGAATAGCAAAATCAAATCCTAAATTCGGGAATAATAGATACGTTATAAACGTAACTAAGAAGGCTGCAAATAAGGCTTCTGCTAAAGTTATTACAATAACTTTAATCCCGGTTTGTTTTAACACTTCTTTTTTAAAGAATTTTCCTACACCAAAAGCTATAAACCCTAGAGCTAAATCACTTAAGAATGCCATATTATCTATAATATAATGGGGAATTAAATCTAATACACAAGGCCCGATTATAACTCCTGCTAATATATAAGCTGTAACATTTGGTAATTTTAATAATTTCGTTATTCTAGATAATAAAAATCCTGACATTAAAATTATTGCTAATGCTATTAAAATTGTAGAACCGCCTTTACCATCATAAAATTCATATAAATTCAAATCCATAATTCAGCCTCTTTTCTTTACAATTTATTTCTTACGTGCTATCATTATAGCAAGTTAAACAATAAATAAAACTAATGTTTTTTTATATTTATATAAGAAAAACTTATAATGAGGTGTTGATATGTTAGATCAAAAATTTAAAACTTTATTAAAAATAGCAGAGGTTAAGAACTTTACTACTGCTGCAAATGAACTAGGTCTTACCCAACCAGCAGCTAGTCAGCATATTAAAGCTTTAGAAGATGAATACAATATCAAAATATTCAACAAGGCTAATAAAGAGCTTAAAATAACTGAAGAAGGGCAAGTTTTAATCAAATATGCTAAAAGAATAGCTTCCTTATATAAAGAATTAGAATTAAAAATAGATGATGAAAGGAAACAAAAAAAGAGTTTAGTTGTTGGTGTTTCACATACTTCAGAATCTAACGCAATAGCTGAAGTTTTAGCTACTTATTGTGCTAAAAATAAAGGAACAAGAATAAAAATAATTTCTAATACTATAAAAAATCTTTATGATAAATTGCAATCATATGAGATTGACTTAGCTATTGTAGAAGGTGTTATTCCTTCTAAAAAATATAATTCTATACTTTTAGATACCGATAGTTTAGTAGCTGTTTTAGCTAATGACAATCATTTAGCTAATAATAAAATCATTAATATAAATGATTTAAAAAACGAAAATTTAATCCTTCGTTCAACAAATAGTCAAACTACTGCTCTTTTCGAAGCCAGTTTAAATAATGTCAATCTTTCTTTAAATGATTTTAATGTTATTTTAGAGTTAGATAATATTGCAACTATAAAAGACTTAGTTTCCCATAATCGAGGTATATCTATTTTACCTAAAAGCGCTTGTTATCATGAAATAAAAAATAACACATTGCAAATTAGACCAATAGCTAATTTTAATATGTCTAGACAAATAAATCTTATTTTCCCTAAAAACTTTGAATATGAATATATATTAAATGATATTGTTTCTATTTATAATAATTTAGTCCATTAAAAAAATCAGCCATAGCTGATTTTTATTTATTTAAAACATCTTTCGCTTCTTTTATTTTATTAGTAAAACAACTAAAATCATTTAAAGGATATGATTTTTTAGCATTATTATAAATTCCTTTAGTTTTAACTTCTAAAAGCTCATAGCTTTCATCTTTATCAACCGGTTCATATATTAGTTGATTAGCAACAGTTTCATATGCATCTCTAAGACTAATGTTAAGACCACTTATCCCACTTTCTGTATAACTAAATACATAGTGACTTGCAGTATAAAACATTAAACTAATTAAATCTAAAACAGCTTCTTTAGCGTTATAGAATAAAGGGTTATCACTTTTAACTTCTAATAATCTATTAATAGAATTTTTAACATATGTGCGCCAGGTCTTTTTTAATTTACTATTTTTCTTTCTTCTAACAAAAGCACCTGCATAAGCATCAAGGATAAAACAATTTACTTCTACAAGCAAAACATTTAGAGGCATTGTTTCTTCTGGTTTTTTAATTACTGTATCTTTAGGATTATCACTTAAAATAAGTTGATCAATTTCTATTTTTTTATCTTTACTTAATTTTTTATAAGTTTGAATAAATATATATTCTAAATCTGCATTATTAATATTTTTTTATTGAGTTTTTAATTCTGGAATCTTCGCTTTCATCACCTATATTTAATCTTCAAGCATTATATCAAGTATTTCTTTATCTGTTTCTTTCATTCCCTTACTTGCAAGTCTACCTACATTTTTTATTGTGTTATCTACTCCCTTAGTTATAATACCTTCTCCAGCTTTAAATTCTTTATGATGTAGATACATATTATAACCTATAAATCCTGCTTCTAAACCTAAAACAATTTTGCCAGCACATGAAGATTTAGCTCCATCACAAATAACACCTGAACTAATCGCTAAAGCATTAACAATTGTATGAGCTACAGCTTCTAAACTACCACCAAGCATATAAGTAATACCAGCAGCCGCTGCTGCCCCGGCACTAATAGCTCCGCAAAAAGCTGAGAGTCTACCGATATCTTTTTTCTCTTCTAATGCAATTAAATCACTAACAATTAGTGACCTTAATAATTTTTCTTCACCAATATTATTTTCCTTAGCAAAAACCATCAATGGTACTGATGTAGTAATTCCTTGGTTACCACTACCAGATATTATAACAACTGGCATATCACAACCTGCCATTCTAGCATCTGAGGCACTAGCAGTATAAGCTTTAGCTTTATCTTTTATACTTGTAGCTTGTTCTAGTAATATTTTACCGATTGAAGCTCCATACTTGCCAGTCATTCCTTCTATAGCAATAGCATAATTGTAATTTAATTGTCTTTTTAAATATGGCCTTAGTTCAGTTAAATCACAATTGTTGGCAAAATCAATAATATCATGAACATTTAAATAGCTATATTCTTGTTGTTTTTGTTCTAATATATCTTTTTTAGTGAAAATTATTTTATTATTTTTCCTAATCTTAGTTATATTATTGTGAAAATCTTCTAAGATAACTTCAACTTCATTTTCTTCATATTTGCCAACTAATTTAATATATAAACTTTTACAAGATGTAGCTAGATTAATATTTACAATGTTTTTAGTCATTAATTCGGTTATTTTTATTATATCATTTGGCGTTAATTTACTTAATATCTCTAATTCTAAGTCTGGATTTCCGGCTATAAGACCAGCTACTATAGCAGCTTCTATTCCTTTTAAGCCATTAGTGTTTGGAACAGTTACACTCTTAGCATTTTTTATTATATTACCACATATAAATGCATCTATATGACTTGGAATATTACCTAAAATTTCTTTTAATTTTGCGGCTCCTAAGCTTAAAGCAATCGGCTCTGTACATCCCATTGCTACAATTAATTCACTTTTTAAAATGCTAGTATAGAGAGTTTCTTTATCCATTAAAATCACACCTTATTTAAATGTATTCTATCATATTTTTATATTTAAGAACATATAAAAAGCAAAAAAGGCTTAGAAAAATCTAAACCTTACCATACAAAATTAAATTTAGCAGCTTCACCATTATCTATTAACAAATCTTCAGCCGTCATAGATTTATTTACAACTGTAATAAAATAAGCCCATTCAGCTATTTCTTCTACACTAGCCCATTTATTTAACATAGTTTCATCTAATACTTCCCTATATAATTTAGGATCATTAATAATATGTTCATTTAATTCTGTTATAACACCACCAGGTGATAAGCTGTTTACTGTTGCCTTATATGTAGAAAGACGCATTGCTATATTTTTCATATAAGCTACAACCCCACCTTTACTTGCGGCATAATATGCAAATTCTGCCCCAGTACGAGCGCTTGCTGAAGCTATAAATAAGACACTTTTTATTTTATTATTAAAAGCATATTTTTCTGTAACTTTTATAGTTCCTTTTAAATTAATATCTATATCATCAATACTATTTTGTGTGCCTGCATTATTTATTAATATTTCAACATCAGTTATATTAGGCAATTCGCTATTATAAATATCACAAATATAATGTTTGTAATTAGGGTTTATAATACTAGATTCTAAAACATCAAAACCGATTACTTCATGGCCTGTTTCTAAGAATTTTAAAGCTATTGCCCGACCTATTCCTTTAGTTGTACCCGTTATTAATACCTTCATTTTATTTCCTTCTTTCTATAATCCAAATATAAGGAACCTACATTTTCTTTTCGCCATTTATTTGTTACATAATAACTAAAATAAGAGAATATTACTTCACACAACAATTCAACTATCATTCCTGTTAATGAACATGTTACGCATTGTAAAAAAGACCAACCAAAGAAAATATGGCTTACGATTAAAGCAAATAATAAATTGTCAACAAATTGACCAATCGCAGTTGAAATATAGGTTCTAGAAAAATATGCTAATTTGCCATCAGGATTATTTTTAAATAATTTACCTATACCAAAATTAGAAAAATTATTAACTATCGCTGATACGATAAATGCTGTTGTAGAGCCAAGTAATACATACCATGTCCCACCAAAAGTGTTATTTAAAGCTTCATTAATAATGTTTTCACTACCAGGTATATATGATTCACCCCATGTACCTGGAATAATACTACCTATATAAAAAACTAAGCATAATATTAAATTTACTGTTATAGCAAATATAGATATTTCTGTAGCTGCTTTAGGTCCAAAATGTTTAGTTATTATGTCCATTGCTAAAAAAGCAAACCAAGAAATAATAATTCCACAATCTAAAGCTAACCAATCTAAATTTAAGTTAATGCTTTTATTAGCCAATAAGTTCATGGCTATGATTGTTCCAATAAATAAAGCTAATACTAGACCCGGAACTGATCTTAGTAATAATTTGAATTCATAAAATTCATTTTTAATTTTTTCTAACATGTTATTCCCTCACAATTAATATTTGTGCCATGCTAAGAAAAAAAGCGCTAATGCGCCCATCTTTTCCCTAGTTTTGTTTATAGACAGGATGGTCACGAACTGTCTTGGTAAAAACCTTATTTAATATATCACAACACTTAATTAGTTGCAATATAAATTATCTATCATATTTTATAATATAATCAAGCAATTCCGTTAAAACATTATCTTTTAACATATTTTTACTCATTCTAAAACTCCAATTTGCTGTACTTAATGTAGATGGAAAGTTCATTCTTGTACTATCATCTAATCCTAATAAGTCTTGAATAGGAATTATACAAGTATTAGCTTTAGATGCAAAAGCTAATTCAACTACCGTCTTACATAATGTTTTAGCTGATCTTCCTCGATATTTAACATTTAACAATAAACATTCATTTTTTAAATCATTTTTAAAAATTTCCAAATTATCTTCATCTAAATCTAAAATATATTGATAAAGTGGCATATTGTCATGGGTACCAGTATAAACCACAACATTCTCTTTAAAATTACTAGGCTTATGATCATTATCTTTATTCCCATCAAACGCAAATTCTAAAACCTTCATGCCAGGATAATTGACTTTACGCATTAATTCTATAACGCCGTCATCTATTAAGCCTAAATCTTCTGCTACAATGTTTAAATTTAACTTATCTTTAAAGAAATCAAAACTTGGTCCTTCTTCCCACCAACCACCTTTAGCATTTATGCTACCATAAGGTATAGCGTAATACTTATCAAAGCCTCTAAAATGATCAATTCGTAAAATATCATAAAGATTAAAGGCCGATTTAATTCTTTGATTCCACCAACTATAATTATCTTTTTGCATATATTGCCAATCATAAATTGGGTTGCCCCATAATTGACCATCTTCGCTAAAACAATCTAGTGGACAACCGGCTACTAGGGTAGGTTTTTTATTTTCATCTAACAAAAATAGTTCTTTATGTTTCCATACTTCTACACTATCGTAACTAACATATAGCGGCATATCTCCCATAATATTAATGCCATTGATTTTAGCGTAGTTATGCAATTTATTCCATTGTTCTAAGAATTCATATTGTGTCCAAACAAAAAACAAGTAATCATCATTATAACTAGAAATAATATAATCTTCTAATTCTTGTGTCCATTCTTGAAATTCATTATTCCAATAATACCAAGGTTTAAAATTATTTAATTTTTTTAAAGTCATAAAAATAGCAAAATCTTTATATTCTCCAGCTTCAACAAATTTTAAAAATTCATTATCTAAATTAAATCTTTTAAAAGCTTTGTATAAAATATTTAGTTTTGTATTAAATAAAAAATTATAATCTACAACTTTAGGATTTTGAATTTTAAGATTATATTCTGAAGCTCTCAATAAACCTTTTTCTTTTAAAATATCATAATCAATAAAATAGTAATTTAGGGCTGTTGAACATACAGATTGATATGGTGAATCACCATAACTTGTAGGTACTAATGGTAATACTTGCCATATTTTTAATTTTGCTTTAACTAAGAAGTCAACAAAATCATATGCTTCTTTTCCTAAAGTACCTATTCCACCTTTACTTGGTAAAGAAGATATATGTAATAATAAACCTGCTTCTCTTTTCATAATAACCTACTATTTTTTCTATTTTAACTAGTTAATACTTAAAAAGCAAACATTTTAAAAGAAACTACTAATAAATATTTCTAAACCAATAATTATTAAAATAATACCACCAGCAATAACTGCTTTATTTTCAAATTTAGTTCCAAATTTTTTACCTATAATTATACATATAAAAGATAAAATAAAAGTTACAATCGCAATTATTAAACAACAAATTACCGCTTCTAAAATACTATAATTAGAAAAGGTTAAACCAACTGATAGTGCATCGATTGATGTGGCAATAGCTTGAATAAATATAGTTCTAATTGTCAATTTTTTAAATTCTTCTGTATCTTCTTTTTTCTTCAAAGCATCAATAATCATTTTAATTCCTAAAAATCCTAATAATATTAAAGCTATCCAAGGAATAAATGGTTCAATATAATCAATAAAAGCATGTCCTACAAAGTAACCTATAAGAGGCATACCTGCTTGAAAAAAGCCAAACATAAATGCTATAAATAACATTTTACTTTTCTTCATATTGCTTTCTTCTAAGCCGTTTGCCATTGAAACAGCTGAAGCATCAGCCGCTAAACCACAACCAAATAAAATACTTTTAAAGTAAAAATCAAAGTTCATACTTCCTCCAACAAAAAAAACTTATGGCAAAAAACCATAAGTCTCGTTTTTTAAGATTGAGCCTGGAAATCCAGTATGTAGACCAATCACCATAAGGCAAACTACTCCCTTATTTCGTGATTATTTTAACAAATTATTTGATTTATGCAATATAAATATTGGTTAGTATATGCTAATCTTTAAATATTTCTTTTAATTTTGGGTAGATTTTTTTATATTTTTGATATTTTTGTTCATAATTATTATTAGGATAATAAACTTTATCATATTTAATAAATTTATTTAAATCAGAAAATGTAATTTTCTTTAATCCTAACATAACTAGTAATATTGCTCCAAAACTTGGACCTTGTTCATTTGCTAAGGTTTTAACTTCTAAATTCATAACATCAGCTATTATTTGACACCATAATTTAGATTTAGCTCCCCCACCACATAAAGTTAATGTATTAATTTTAATATTAGATTCCTTAACTATTTCTAAAGAATCGCGTAATGCAAAAGCTACACCTTCTAAAATTGCCTTAGACATTGCGCCTTTCGTTGTTGTATTAGTTAAACCTATGAAAGCTCCTTTAGCTAGGGGATCATTATGTGGGCTTCTTTCACCTTGTAAATAAGGTAAGAAATAAAGATTAGTAGTATCAGACTCTAACATTTGTTTTTCATCTAAACTATAGTCTTCATCGGCAATAATGTTTTTTAACCACCATTTACGGCAATTTGCTGCACTTAAAATACAACCCATAACATAACTACCTGTAATGTGTGAAAATATATGAACACCATAGCTGTTTAGTTTTGGAACTTTTTTAACCGGCATTAAGATAGTTCCACTTGTTCCTAAACTTATATTACATGTTCCTTCTGAAATTGTATTAGTTCCTAACGCAGCTAAAGCATTATCTGCCCCACCAGTTATAACTAAACAATTATTATTCAAATTATATTTTTGGCATATATTATCTAATACCTTACCAACTACATCATAGCTTTCTTTTAATTTTGGTAGTTGTTCTTCTTTAATTTTAGCGATATTAAGCATTTTTTGACTATAACATCTATTTTTAACATCTAATAATAAACTACCTGCCATATCAGTATAATCAGATACAAATTCACCTGTTAAATAATATATTAAGTAATCTTTAGGTAACATTATCTTAGCTATTTTAGCAAAATTAGTTCTTTCATTGTTGTATAACCACAATATTTTAGGAAGAGTAAATCCAGCATAACTAATGTTAGAACAACAAGCATATATTTCTTCTTTATATTTATTTAGCTCATTATTTTCTTTTATTGTTCTACCATCGTTCCACAATATACATGGTCTTATTACATTATCTTCTTTATCTAATATTACTAAGCCATGCATTTGACCTGAGATAGCTAAACCTTCTATATTAGATAAAAATGGTTTTAATTTTTTTAATATCTTATCTAAAGCATTAATCCAATCTAACGGATTTTGTTCAGTCCCATTATTAGCTACATAATATACATTATATTCTTCACTTGCTTCAGCAATAATATTACCAGTATTATCACTAACAAGAGCTTTTAAGGCACTAGTACCTAAATCAAGACCTAAATACATCAATTACCTCCAATAAATCGTTTAATTCTATGACTTTGTTACTAACTTGAAATCTAACTAAATCTGGAATCCAAATGATTTGCATACCGGCATTTAGGGCTGCCTCAACCCCAGCTTTACTATCTTCTATAACTAAACATTCATTTGGCTTTAAGGAAAAGTAGGTTGCTACTTTTAAAAATATTTCTGGATTCGGCTTGCTTTGTTTAAAATTTTCTCCACTTACTATTAAATCAAAATAAGAGGTTAAATTTGTATCATTTAAATTATCAAGAATCATTTGTTTTGAACTTGAAGAAGCTACAGCTAAAAGCTTTTTATTACTTTTTAAAAATGATAAACATTCAACTAAACCTTTTTTAATAGGTACTCCTTGTGTTCTTAAGGTTGTTTCTAGCATGTTATTTCTTAATTCTTTTAATTCTAAAAAGTTTATTTCATTACCATAGATAGAATCAAAGATCAGTTTAGAATCAGCAATATTCCTACCTTTTATTCCATCAAGAAACTCTTTTTTAGGCTCTAAATGATATTTAGCTAATATTTCAAGCCATATTTGACTTGCTAATCTTTCAGTGTCAAACATAACGCCATCCATATCAAAAATCACACATTTAATATTTTGCATTATTCCACCACGAATTTATATTTAATATAGTAATTTGCTATTTCATTAGCTTTTAATATTGGTTTTGTAACATCCATATTTATAGCATTAGGCATAAATTGTGGTTCTAAACAAAAACCTGAATGTTTATCATAAGTTCTTGTTTTACCATTAGTTAATTTTAAGGCACCTGCTGTATATAATTGTAGACAAGGTAGGTTAGTTTCTAATTCCATTTTAATTTTAGTTTTAGGTGAATAAGCTACACATGCTTTGTTTGATTTTAGAATATAATTATGATCGTAACCATTAGTGTTTTTTAATTCATTAGCTTTAAAATCTTGTGTAATTTTTTTCATTTTTCTAAAATCAAATACAGTGTTAGTTACTTCAATTAACTTACTAGTTGGAATTAAATCTAATCTAGCTTCATTATAAAAATCAGCATTAATTTCTAAATAATTATCTTCAATAGAATTTACATCTTCACCACATAAATTAAAATACGTGTGGTTTGTTGGGTTAAATAATGTATCTTGATCAGATTTACCTTCATAATATATTGCAAGAGTATCTTTTTCAAGAATATATGTAACATAAAAATCTAAATTTCCTGGATAATTTTCTTCTAAATCATGGCTATAATAATGTAATTTTAAAGCTGTTTCATTATGTTCTAAAACTTCAAAAAATTGCTTATCAAAGCCAAAATTTCCGCCATGTAAATGATTAGAACCATCATTTTTTGCCAATTGATAATTCTTGTTATTTAATCTAAAAGTTCCATTTTCTATTCTGTTAGCAACTCGGCCTATAGTAGCCCCCATATATGAATTACTTGCTAGATAATCTAATACATTATTAGTTCCTAAAACTATATCTTTACCATTAATTCTTAATGCATTAATTCTAGCCCCTAAATCGGTTATATCTATACTAATAAAATTATTTTCTAATTTGTATAAACATACATCTTTATTATTATATTTATCGTATATCATATCTTACCTACAAAAAGGATTTTCAGATTCATATAAATCTTTTTCTGATTTATTATAACCTATTTTTTCTACACCTAAATATTTAAACACTTCATATAAATATTTAGCATAGTGCCCAAATGCTACTGCACCATGATGTGGGAAACCATTTTCGATCAAAACATGACGATAAAATCTTGCCATTTCCTTAATACCAAACACACCAATTGAACCAAATGAATGACTTGCCACAGGTAAAACTTCACCTTCAGCCACATAGGCATATAAGTGATTGTCTGAAGTTGATTGTAAACGATAGAATGTTATTTCTCCTGGTTTAATATCGCCTTCAATTGTTCCGTTTGTAACTTCTTCTGGTAAAGATCTTGCCATGATTTTTTGATTGCGCATAACTGGATTTTTTAATAACCTAGAACATGTATTACCACAATGGAATCCCATAAATGTATCAGTGAATTTATAATTAAATTTATTAGCTATATCTGTATCATATAATTCTTGTGGTACTGTGTTATTTATATCAAGTAAAGTTACAACATCACCTGAAATACAAGTACCAATATATTCAGATAAAGCACCATAAATATCAACTTCACAACTAACAGGAATGCCCATACCTGTTAAACGTGAGTTTACGTAGCATGGTACAAAACCAAATTGGGTTTGGAATGCAGGCCAACATTTACTAGCAATAGCCACATATTTTTTGCTACCCTTATGTTTTTCTACCCAATCTAGAAGTGTAAGTTCAAATTGAGCTAATTTAGGTAATATTTGGGCTTTTTGATTTCCTTTACCTAATTCTTTAGCCATATCTTCAACCACACTTGGGATTCTACTATCACCTTCATGGTTTTTAAAGCTTTCAAATAAATCCAATTCTGAATTTTCTTCTATTTCTACTCCTAAATTATATAGTTGTTTAATTGGAGCATTGCAAGCAAAGAAATTTTGAGGACGTGGACCAAAAGATATAATTTTTAAATTTTTAAGACCGATAAGAGTTCTAGCAATCGGAATAAAATCGTGAACTAAGTCTGCACAATATGAACTATCACCAACAGGGTATTCAGGTATATAAGCCTTCACATTACGTAATTTTAAATTATACGATGCATTTAACATACCACAATATGCATCACCACGATTATCTGCTAATACAGAAATATCTTCTTCAGCTGCGGCACAAAACATAACCGGTCCATTGAAGTTTTGCGCAAGCATAGTTTCGCTAATTTCTGGTCCGAAATTACCTAAATAAACACATAAAGCGTTACAATTATGTTCTAATAAATCTGCTAGTGCTTGTTGCATATGTATTTCACTTTCGACAATGCAAATAGGACATTCATAAATCGCATTATCAGCATATTTTTCTTTATAAGCTTGAACTAGAGCTTTACGTCTATTTACCGCTAGGCTTTCTGGAAAGCAGTCACGTGAAACTGCGACAATACCAATTTTTACATTTGGAATATTATTAATCATTTTAATTATCTCCTTTATTTATTGTACTAATATTATATCATAAATTTTTATATATATTAGCATTTTAGATAAAAAAAGAACCTTAAACTAGTTGTCTAAGGTTCTAAATATTATTTGATTAATTAACCTTCATAATGTGGGTCTTCTGCCATCTTTTTATATCTAGCATAACGACGTTGTGCATCAGTTTTATTTAATTCTAATAATTCTTTTGCATGGTCAGGGTTAATCTTTGTTAATTGAGCATAACGACCTTCATTTAATAAGAATGCTTCGTATTTATCCCAATCTGGTTCTTTAGAGTCAAGAGTAAATGGATTCTTACCTTCTTTTACTAAATCCGGATTGAATCTGAATGTTGGCCAATAACCACATTCTGTAGCTAATTTAGCTTCATTTTGGCTCATGAATAAACCTTTCTTAATGTTATGAGCAATACATGGTGCATAAGCAATAACAATTGATGGACCATGATATGCTTCAGCTTCTTTTAATGCTTTAATTACTTGGTTTTGGTTATAACCATGACAAATTTGAGCAACATATACATGACCATAGCTCATAGCGATAGATGCTAAATCTTTCTTCTTTGTAGGTTTACCTGCAGCAGCGAATTTAGCAATAGCGCCTAAACGACTTGATTTAGATGCTTGACCACCTGTGTTAGAGTAAACTTCAGTATCTAGAACTAAAATATTTACATCTTGATTATTAGCAATTACGTGATCTAAACCACCATAACCGATATCGTAAGCCCAACCATCACCACCAATAATCCATTGAGATGATTTAACAAAGTATTGTTTTAAGCCTAAAATTTCTTTTGCATATGGAGCATCAACAGCAGCTAAAGCAGCTTCTAATTTTGGTGCTAAAGCTAATGTATAATCACCATCTTCACGATGAGCAACCCAATCTTGACATACAGCTTTTAAATCAGCTGGCATTTCATCATAATGATTTACCATAACTGTTTGAACACGGTCACGCATTG
Organism: uncultured bacterium; assembly: GCA_949292525.1. Lineage (GTDB taxonomy): Bacteria > Bacillota_I > Bacilli_A > Acholeplasmatales > Anaeroplasmataceae > CALUXS01. The sequence goes on from CASEZJ010000009.1 coordinate 25,646, forward strand.
TAGTATAAGCTACTTCCATACCGAAACCAAATTCAGCATTATCTTCGAATAATGAGTTAGCCCAAGCTGGACCACGACCACAAGCATCAGTTGTATATGGGCTTGATGGGTATGAACCAGAATAAATTGATGAACAACCTGTAGCATTAGCTACCATCATTCTATTACCGAATAATTGAGCTACAGCTTTTACATATGGAGTTTCACCACAACCACCACACGCACCACTGAATTCAAATAATGGTTTAGAGAATTGAACATTCTTAGCATTATTTTTACCAGCTACTTCAGATTTATATGTTACATGATTGTAATAATAATCAGCTAATTCAACTTCACCATTAGCACGAGCAGCTGCAATTGGATGACTAGTAAGAGATTTAACTTTCTTAATAGTACCATCTTCATTTTTGCCCATAGGTTTACCAGGACATACAGTTAAACATACACCACAACCTGTACAATCTAATACTGATACAGAAATAGCATATTTATAACCTTTGAATCCTGTTGCATCTAATAATTTAGCATTACTTGGAGCAGCAGCAACTTCTTTTTCATCTAATAAGAATGGACGAATACATGCATGAGGACAAGCAAATGCACATTGATTACATTGGATACAAGCTTCAGGATTCCAAGCAGGAACATCTGTTGCTACACCACGTTTTTCATAGGCAGCTGTACCTTGAGGCATATGGCCGTCTAAATAATCTTTAAATACAGAAACAGGTAATGAATCACCTTTAATAGAGTCAATTACTTCAGCGATTTCTCTTACAAATTTAGGTTTAGATTCATCAACACTAACTTTCTTAGTTGCATCTAATTTAGCCCATTCAGGTTTAACTTCAACTTCAACTAAACGAGAACCACCAAGATCGATAGCTAAGTGATTTTGTTTTACAACATCTTCACCTTTCTTCATATATGTCTTAGTAGCGAATTCTTTCATATGAACACAAGCTTCATCATAAGACATTACATTTTGATTTAATTTGAAGAATGCTGATTGCATTACTGTGTTAACACCAAGACCTGGACGGAAACCACATTCACGTGCAGCTTGATATGCATTAATAATATAGAATTTAGCATGACGTTCAGCTAATATTTTCTTATATGAATTTGGTAATAATTCTTCAATTTGATCAGGTGTAGCTACAGTATTTAATAAGAATGTACCACCTTCACGAAGACCTGCAATCATATCAAATTTCTTTAGATATGCATCAAGTGAGCATGATACGAAGTGAGGGTTATTTACTAAATATGTAGATCTAATAGGGTTCTTACCAAAACGTAAATGTAAACGAGTAGAACCGCCTGATTTTTTACTATCATATGCAGCATATGATTGAGCATATAAATCAGTATAATCACCAACGATCTTAGAAATATTCTTACATGCACCAACTGTACCATCAGAACCTAAACCGAAGAATAATAATTCTGTAGTATCTTTATCAGCTGTATCAATATGTTCAGAATAATCTAAAGATGTATGACCTAAATCATCATTAATACCTAATGTGAATTGATCTTTAGGATCTTTAGCAGCTAAATTCTTGTAAACTGCATAAACCATATCTGGTGTAGTATCTTTTGAAGATAAACCATAAATACCACCAATAATTAATGGTTTCTTAGCTGCATCATAATATAATGATTTAACATCTAAATATAATGGTTCACCAACAGAGCCTGGTTCAATTGTTCTATCTAAAACTGCAATTCTCTTAACTGTTTTAGGCATTGCTTCTAAGAAATATTCTTTAGCAAATGGACGATATAAATGAACGATCATTAAACCAACTTTTTCACCTTTAGCAGTTAAATAATCAACTACTTCTTGAGCTGCTTGAGTAACAGAACCCATAGCTACGATAACATCAGTTGCATCTTTAGCACCATAATAAACATAAGGAGCATAATGACGACCTGTAGCTTCAGATATTTTTTCCATATAATCTTTAACAATTGCAGGAACTTTAGCATATTGTAAAGCTTGTAATTGTCTTGTTTGAAAATAAACATCATCATTTTGAGCTGTACCGCGAGTTTTAGGTGTAGCAGGATTTAAAGCATTTTCTCTAAATTTAGCTACTGCTTCTTTATCTAATAATTTATCAAATACAGAATAATCAATAGCTTCAATAGTATTAACTTCATGTGAAGTTCTAAAACCATCAAAGAAATGTAAGAAAGGAATACTAGCTTTAATTGCTGATAAGTGAGCAACACCAGCTAAATCCATTACTTCTTGAACAGATGATGAACATAACATAGCAAAACCAGTTTGACGGCATGCCATAACATCTTGATGATCACCAAAAATAGATAAAGATTGAGCGGCTAAAGCACGTGCAGATACGTGAATAACACCTGGTAAACATTCACCAGCAATCTTATACATATTAGGAATTTTCAATAACAAACCTTGAGATGCAGTATAAGTTGTAGTTAAAGCACCAGCTTGTAAAGAACCATGAACTGTACCAGCAGCGCCTCCTTCTGATTGCATCTCTACAATTTTAACAGGCATATCAAATAAGTTTTTCTTACCTTGAGCAGCCCATTCATCAGTATACTCAGCCATTGGTGATGACGGAGTAATAGGGTAGATACCAGCTACTTCTGTAAAAGCATAAGCAGCATAGGCAGCAGCGTAATTACCATCGACTGCCATTCTTTTTTTATCTTGACTCATAATTTCCTCCTTGATATGAGATATCATTAATATTATAAAACTTAGTAACCGCTTTTTCAACATTCTTTAAGCTAAAAATAATAATAAAATTGTTGTTTTTTGTGTTTTTAAAAATATAATTTTTAACAATGATAATAATATCCCCTTTTCGCTATAATATGGTCAACTTTAAATCTTGAAATTATCATATAATCTTGTTATAATCACATCAAGCCCCTTTAGTTTAATGGTAAAACGAAGCAATGGTAATGCTTAAATCCAAGTTCGATTCTTGGTTGGGGCACCATTTTTTTTAATGGTAAAACGAAGCAATGGTAATGCTTAAATCCAAGTTCGATTCTTGGTTGGGGCACCATTTTTTTATTTACGGAGGTCAATATGACTGATGAAGAATTAAAACAAAACAATCAAGATTCTCCTAATATTACAAAGGAAAAAAAACCAATAAATAAAAAGAAAATAATAGCGGAAATATTAATAGTATTACTAATTTCAGCTGTAACTTTCACAATAATTTTAAGCTTTCAAGATATATCAGAAGTATGGCAAACTATGCAATCAGCAAATCTAAAAGATTTAGCTATAGCCATTGCCTGCCTAATTTTATATACACTAATTTGGCCATTATCTTTATGTTTAATCGCTAGAGCTAAAAATATAAAACATCATTTTTTAGATTCTTATTTAGTCGGCTATACAGAACATTTTTTTAATGGTATTACTCCATTTTCAACCGGAGGACAACCTATCCAAATCTACTTATACACCAAAAGAAATATTAAAGCTGCTGAATCAACAGGATTAATTTTAACAAATTTTGTTGCTTATATGATTGCTACAAATCTCTTCGCTATAGCGGCCTTAGTTTTTTATTCTAGATTTAGTGCTAATTTCACTCCTTCTACCGTTTGGATGGTAGGACTTGGTTTTGCAATGAACTTCTTCACTCTAGTATTTATGATTTTAATGGCAACTTGTAAATTCATACGAGATTTCTTTAAAAAAGTTCTACTAGCCTTATGTAAGATTAAATTTATCGGTAAATTCTTAACAAAACTAGTACCTGTCTTCGACACCTATTGTGCTAATGCTCAAACAGCTTCAAAAGAAATATTTTCTCATGTTGGAACCTTTATAGGTGCAATTTTAATTAGAGGTGTTTCTTTAGTGTTTTATTATGCCATTCCTTTCTTTATCCTTAGATCTTTAGATGTTTCTTTAGCATGGAATATGCTACCATTAATTATGCTTGCTAGCGCATTTGCTATTACTACAATGGTTTGGGTACCTACTCCTGGTGGAACTGGCGGAATAGAAATAGCTTTTACTACTATCTTCACTACCTTTGTTGGTGTTACAGCAAGTATCGGCTCAGCTGGTATGGTTATTTGGCGAGGAATCACTTATTACTTTTTAATGCTTATAAGTGCTATATCTTATATTATATTTGAAATAAAAGTTAAACATGACCATAAAAAGGAGATGCTTAATAATGATTCATGTACTACTGTCAGGGAATAATAAAATATTTACTGGAATTTGTTTATGCTCTTTAAGTATTTTAAAATATACTAAAGTTCCTGTTCATATTCATATTATGACTATTGAAGTACCTTGGCATGAAGAGAAAAAAATACCTGAATCTAGCGTTAATTTGTTAAGAACTGTAGTAAAAAATAAAAGTCCATTAAGCGAGGTTTCTTATTACGATGTATCAGAAGATTTAATAAACGATTTTAAAGATAGTCCAAATAAAAACCCCGCCTATACTCCTGGTACTTTAACAAGATTGTTTTTAACTAGACATATAAATTGTGATAAATTAATCTATTTAGATGCCGACACAATGTGTCATATGTCACTTGAAGAATTTGCTAAAGTAGATATTTCTGATGCTGAGATTGGCGTTTGTCTTGATTACATGGGACGCTTTTGGGTAAAAAAAGATTACTTTAATGCTGGTGTCTTATATATTAATATGAAAAAAGTAAAAGAAACTAATTTATTCGAAAAAGCTATCGATTTATTAAAAACAACTAAATATTTCTTTAGCGATCAAACAGCCTTATATAAAGCATCTACTTCTAGAGTATATATGCCAATGCGTTTTAATGAACAAAGAAAAATTAAAGAAGACACTGTTATTAAACATTTTTGTAAAGGTATAAGATATCTACCATTTTTTAAAATTTATAATGTTAAGCAATGGCAAGTAGCAAAAGTTCATAGTTTTTTAAAAATTCATGATTTTGATGATATTTTTGATGAATATCATAAACTATTTCCAAACTTACCACAACTAATATAAAAAAATAAAATTATTGTTGCTTTTAAATAGTGTTTTTAATATAATTGATAAGGGCACACAAGTTCTTCCCTCGGAAGAACTTTTATTTTTTTTATAATTTTTGGAGGTTATTATGGCAAAGCAAACAAAATATATCTTTGTTACCGGTGGTGTTGTTTCTTCTCTTGGTAAAGGTATAGCCGCATCATGTATCGGTAGATTATTAAAAAATAGGGGTTTAAAAGTATTTATGCAAAAATTTGACCCATATATTAACGTTGACCCTGGCACAATGTCACCTTATCAACATGGTGAAGTTTTTGTAACTGATGATGGTGCTGAAACTGATTTAGACTTAGGCCATTACGAAAGATTTATTGATGAAAATTTAACAAAAGAATCAAATATTACTACAGGCAAAATATATTCAAATGTTATTGCTAAAGAACGTCGTGGTGATTATTTAGGGGCTACAGTACAAGTAATTCCTCATATCACTAACGAGATTAAAAACAAACTTAAAAAAGCAGCTCAAGTTAGTGGTGCAGATGTTATAATAACTGAAATTGGTGGAACTGTTGGTGATATCGAATCATTACCTTTCCTAGAAGCAATCAGACAAGCCAGACGTGAATTTGGTTTTAATAATACTCTATATATTCATAATACTTTAGTTCCTTACTTAAGAGCCGCAGGTGAAATTAAAACTAAACCAACTCAACATAGTGTTAAAGAATTAAGAAGTTTAGGTATTCAACCTGATATGATTATCTTAAGAACTGAAGTTTCGATAAAGAAGGAACAAAGAGACAAAATAGCTTTATTTTGTGATGTACCTGAACAATGTGTTTTTGAAGCTAAAGATGCTAAAATTTTATATGAAATTGCTACTTCTTTACATGAACAAAAAATAGACGATTTAATTTGCAAGCATTTTGGCTTTGATAATGTTAAAGATTGTGATTTAACAGAATGGACACAAATGATTTCAAGAATTAAAAATTTAAATGGGGAAGTAAAAATTGCTTTAGTTGGTAAATATGTATCCCTACAAGACGCCTACATATCTGTTAATGAAGCACTAAAACATGCCGGCTATTTATTCTCTAAAAAAGTTATCATTACGCCTATTGATTCAACTAAATTAAATGATGAAAATTATGAAGAAATATTAAAACAAAACGATGGAATTCTAGTACCTGGTGGCTTTGGTGAGCGTGGTACTTACGGCAAACTTTTAGCTATAAAGTATGCAAGAGAAAATAAAATTCCTTTACTTGGCATTTGTTATGGCATGCACCTAGCTTGTATTGAATATGCTAGAAATGTCTTTGGCTATGAAGATGCAAACACTACTGAAATCGACCCTAATACAACCCATCCTATAATCGATTATTTACCTGGTCAATATGAAGGTATAAATATGGGTGGTACTTTAAGATTAGGATTATATGATTGTAAATTAGTTGATAACACTCTAACTAAACATTATTACGATAAGGATTTAATTAAAGAACGTCATCGTCATCGTTACGAATTCAACAATAAATTCTTAGAATTATTTTCTAAAGACCTGATTGTTAGTGGTATTAACCCTCAAGCTAATTTAGTCGAAATTGTTGAATTAAAAAATCATCCTTACTTTATTTGTTGTCAATTCCATCCAGAATTTTTATCAAGACCAAATAGACCTCATCCTCTATTTATTGGTTTAATTGAAAATGCGATTTTAAATCATAATCGACGAAAAGAATAGCCCGACTATTCTTTTTTATTTTTCTAAAGAAATAATTTTAAATTCGCATTTTTAAAGTATTACAAGTTGAAATAAAAAGGGTTTTAAGCTATAATAACTAGTGAAAAAAATTCAAAATATTGGAGGAATTTATTATGCCATTAGTTAATGCAAAAGAAATGGTTCAAAAAGCAAGAGAAGGACATTATGCTGTTGGTGCATTCAATATCAATAACTTAGAATGGACTAAAGCAATTTTATTAGCTGCTGAAGAAGCTAAATCACCAGTTATGCTTGGTGTTTCTGAAGGTGCTAACAAATATATGACTGGTTATAAAGTTGTAGCTGATATGGTAAAAGCTATGGTAGAAACATTAAAAATAACTGTACCAGTAGCACTACACTTAGATCATGGTACATTTGATGGAGCTAAAAAAGCTTTAGAAGCTGGTTATACTTCTGTTATGTTTGATGGTTCTCATTATCCATTTGCTGAAAATGTAGAAAAAACTGTAGAAATAGTTGAACTAGCTAAAAAATTCAACGCTTCTGTAGAAGCTGAAGTTGGTGGTATCGGTGGCGAAGAAGATGGTGTTGTAAGTTTAGGTGAATGTGCTGATCCTGAAGAATGCCATAACATTGCTAAATTAGGTATCGATATGTTAGCTGCAGGTATTGGTAATATCCATGGTGTTTATCCTGAAAATTGGCCTGGTTTAAGATTTGATGTATTAGAAAAAATCAAAGAAAAATGTCCAGGTATGCCTCTTGTTCTTCATGGTGGTACAGGTATTCCTGAAGATATGATTAAAGAAGCTATTAAACTTGGTGTTTGTAAAATTAATGTTAATACTGAATGCCAATTAGCATTTGCTGAAGCTACTAGAAAATATATCGAAGCTGGTAAAGACAAAGAAGGTAAAGGATTTGATCCACGTAAATTATTAGCACCTGGTACTGAAGCTATTAAAAATTTAGTAAAAGAAAAAATGACTATTTTCGGCTCAGTAAATAAAGCTTAGGTGACAAGATGCGTATCGTATTAATAAATGAAAATTCTCAAGCAAGTAAAAATTCTTTAATTTTTACTACTTTGCAAAACGTTGCCGAAAAATACGGCCATACTGTAAAAAATTATGGTATGTTTAGCGCCGACGACAAATCATTAACATATGTTCAAAACGGCTTACTTGCAGCAATTTTACTTAATTCAGGCGCATGTGACTTCGTAGTTACAGGTTGTGGAACAGGTGAAGGTGCAATGCTTGCTCTTAATTCTTTCCCTAATGTTTTATGTGGTCATATAGTAGACCCATCAGATGCTTATATGTTCAATCAAATCAACGATGGTAATGCTGTAGCTTTCCCTTTTGCTAAAGGTTTTGGTTGGGGTGCTGAATTAAACTTAGAATATTGCTTTGAAAAATTATTCAACGGCCCTAAAGGCCAAGGTTATCCTCGTGAAAGAGCTATACCTGAACAAACAAATAAAAAAATATTAGATCAAGTTAAAGAAATTACTCATACTGATATGTTATATATATTAGAACATATCGATCAAACATTTTTAAGAGACACTATAGATCGTGACTCTTTTAAAAACAATTTCTTTACTGATGCTAAAGACGGTCCAATAAAAGATTATTGTAAAAAAGTCTTAGGATTATAAAAAAAGCAGTTTGAGGTTTCCTCAAACTGTTTTTATATAAAGAAAAAATCTTAGTGATTAGCTAAGACTTCTTCATATACAGCTTTTAATTTATTACCAATAATTTTTAAATCTCTTTCTTTTACTACTTCATATCCTCTACTAGTAATAATAGTTTGATCTTCAGTTAATATTCTATTTATTTCCTTAATAAAGCCTTCATTATCATCAGCCATATGACAATTATAGTCTTTTTTTAACCAACCATTATATACACCTATATTTCTAACTAGTAAAGGTAATTTTGATGCTAAGGCTTCAAGAGTAACAATTCCTTCAGTTTCTTCATAAGAAGGGAAAAAGAATAAACTAGCTTTCGCAAAAGCTACTTTCTTATATTCCATATTAATATAGCCAGGTAATATCACATTATTTGGTTTATTTTTTATAGCCTTCATAATTGGTCTACTTGTAATAAGAGGATATCTCTTACCAAACCATATAAATTTAATATTTGGGAATTTTCTTGCAACTTCAATAAAATCTACTAAACCTTTACGTACAAAATAAAATCCCATACCTATTATAAATTTGTCTGACTCTTTAATATTTAAAAAATCATAGAATTTATTTACTTCTTCGTCATTATACTTAGTATCTTCTAAATATTTATTTAAATTAATACCATTGCTAATAGCAAATATTTTAGCCTTAACCCCATAATTAGTTATTAATTGCTTAGAATAAGAAGTAGGGGTTATTATGTATTTAGTATTATTATACATACGTAAAATATTTCTATTAAACCAAGGAGCTAAAATACTATTAGAAAACTTAAAAGAATTTAAAAAATCTTCTTTAGTAGAATGTCCATGAACAACATATGGAATATTCTTTTTCTTTATTTTTTTTAAAAAACGATAGCTTTTATTTAATAATGTATTAATGTGACATAAATCATAATCATCTTTAGGATCAAAAGTCACTTCAATTCCGTTTTGATTAAGGGCATCTTTTTGTTGTAATAAAGCATGTCCTATGCCACTTTTTTTAAAAGTTTTTTGATTTTCTGAATATAATAACACTTTCATTCTATCACCAACTCGTATGCTAATCTTTCTGGCTCAACTAATTCATTTTGCAAAAATATCACACCACAATAAACATAATTCATTTTTTTAATCAAATTCTGCATCGGAAGATTTTTAGGATGCGTATCTATTCTTAAGTTTACACCAGCTTTTAAAGCTTCATCATAGGCAAAATTAAATAAGCTTTGTGCAATTTTTAAATGGCGATATTCAGCTTTTACAGCTAAACGATGTATTGTGTAATATTTGTTGTTACTAAGCCAATTTCCATCTATTTTATTGTAATCGTGATTTATCGATTTTACTAATGCCATTACTGCAATAACCCCAGATTTATCTTCTACATACAGCTCATTATTAGCTATATCATTTATAAATGTTTGCGCATTAGGATAATCATTGGTCCATTGTTTAAAACCCAACTCATTAATTTGTTTTCTAGCATCATTAACTATTTCTAATATTTGGGGTATATCAGATTTAACAGCAAGTCTTATCATGGTCAATCAATTCATTAACATATTCATTATAAACATCAGTTTCTTCTTCTAATAATCCTAATGTTTCAGCTATTTGATAAAATATCGAATCAATTGGATTGATTTCAATTTGATGTTTAGCAAAAATTTTATCTGCTAATTCATCTAACTTAACAAACATAGCATCATCTACATTTTGACCTTTAGTTAAATAATCATAAACTTCGTTTTCTAATTTCTCAAATTCTTCTAAATCTGACTTAATTAATTTATCATCATCACTTGTATTATTTAATAATTCTTCTTCAAAATCAATTATATACAATAATAAATTAACTGTTTTTGAACATTTTTCCATAGCCTTAATATTATTATTGAAATCATCTTTTAAAATATCTTCAATAGTTATAAAATTATTATCTAAATATTCAAAACCAGTATTAAAAATAACTTCTTCATCTTCCGTTAAATTTTCTTTATTATCTACAGCTTTAGCATATAAATAGTCTAGGACATTAATCGTATTTAAATAACGTTTAATAATATTACTTTCTAACTCTTTTAAAGTAGTAATTAAATCATATTTCTCAATTTTCCAATTGGCATAATCTGTTAATATATCCATTACTAATTATTACCTCTTTGACGATTATGTGGGAATAAGATAACATCACGAATATTTGTTTTACCAGTTAATAACATAACCAAACGATCAATACCAATTCCGATTCCGCCAGTAGGTGGCATACCATACTCTAAGGCTTCAACGAAATCATAATCAATTTCACAAGCCTCATCATTTCCTAATTTTCTTTCCTCTAATTGTTCTTTAAATCTATTTAATTGATCAATTGGATCGTTCAACTCACTAAATGCATTACAATATTCTGTACAGCCAATATAACATTCAAAACGATCAGTAAAACGTGGATCTTTAGCATTACGTTTAGCTAGTGGTGAAATTTCAACTGGATGTCCATAAACTAATGTTGGTTCTACTAAATCATCTTCACAATATTTTTCGAAGAAAGCATTAATAATATGACCTACACCAGTGAAGTGATTAGGAACCTCAACTCCATGAGCCTTAGCTAATTCTTTAGCTTCAGTAAAAGTCATATTTTGCCAGAAATCTACTCCAACTTTATCTTTTATAGCATCAACCATATGAACGCGCTTAAATTTAGACAAATCATAAGTATGACCATCAAATTCTACTGTAGTTGTTCCTAAAACTTCAGTACAAACTGATTTAAAGAAGTTTTCTATTAAATCCATCATATCATACATATCTGCATAAGCTTGATAAGCTTCAACAGTTGTAAATTCTGGATTATGTTTAGCATCTACTCCTTCATTTCTAAATAATCTGCCAATTTCATAAACTCTTTCCATTCCACCAACTATCAATCTTTTAAGTGGCAATTCAGTAGCTATTCTTAAATAAAATTCCATATCTAAAGCATTGTGATGCGTAACAAATGGTCTAGCTGCAGCTCCACCTAAAATTGGTTGTAATACTGGTGTTTCTACTTCAGTATAACCTTCACCATCAAAAAAGTGTTGAACAGCTCTAATAATTTTAGGACGCATAAAAGCTACTCTTCTTGATTCTTCATTTACAATTAAATCAACATATCTTCTACGTCTAGCTTCTTCAACGTCTTGTAAACCATGAAATTTCTCTGGTAAAGGTCTTAAAGCTTTAGATAAATGGGTAAACTCTTCACATTTAACAGTTAATTGATTAGTATTAGTCCGCATTACATAGCCTTTAATACCTAAAATATCACCAATATCTGATTTAATAAAAATATCGTAATTACTTTCCCCAATCATGTCTTTAGCAATATAGCATTGTACTAAGCCATAACGATCTTGAATGTTAATAAAGCCAATTTTACCTTGTCTTCTTTTAGCTATCATTCTGCCTGCTATACTAATAGGGATTTTCTTTTCTTCTAGTTCTTCTTTGCTATATTGATCATATTTTTCTACTAGTGTTTTTGAATTATCAGTTCTTATATATTTATGTCCAAAAGGTTCTACACCTAATTCTTTTAAATAATTTACTTTCTCTCTTCTAATACGTTCTTGTTCAGTTAAAACATTATCCATATTATTTTCCTCCATTTCTAAAAAATTATATCATAAACTATCCTAAATAAAAAGAAAATTATATTTTTTATTTTAATAAAAAGTGCTATAATTTAAAAATACATATGGAGGTAAATCGACTATGAAATTTATTACTGAACATGCAAAAAACAAAAAAGATAATTCAAGCATTATCTTTAAATCTGTAATAGCTAAAGAAGCTAAGGCTAAAGATAGTTCAACTATTAATGCTACTATCGGTATGTTATATGATGAATTAGAAGAATTTTATACTTTTAATAGTGTTAAAAAAGTAGATCAAATCCTAAAAAACACCGAAAAATTCCCTTATACTAATAGCGTAGGCATTAAACCTTTTTGTAACGCTGTTTTAAACTGGGTCTTCGATAAACATCTAGATTATTTCACTAAACATGAAAATCTTGAAATTATAGCTACCCCAGGTGGAAGCGGGGCAATAAGTAACGCCTTTTCTAACTATTTAAACCCAAATGAAAATGTGTTATTACCCGATCATATGTGGTCTAATTACATTCAGATTGCCTATGAAAATTATTTAGGATATAAAACCTATAAATTATTCAACGAAGAAGGAACATTTAATTTATCTGAATTAAAAAATACCTTCTTAGAACTACAAAAAACACAAGATCGCATTTTATTTGTAATTAATGACCCTTGTCAAAATCCTACTGGTTATTCTCTTACTAGCGAAGAATGGCTAGAATTAATTAAGATAATCAATTCTGTAGCTACTAAAGAACATCCTTTCATCTTCTTATATGATACAGCTTATATTGATTACTCAATTGATGGTAGAGAATATACAAGAAATAATATTTATAATTTCAAACTATTTAATGAAAATGTACTAACAATAATCGCTTTTTCTGGCTCTAAAACCTTAGGCCTTTATGGCTTAAGAATTGGGGCTATGATTGGTTTAGCTAAAGATAAAAACACAATAAATGATTTTTTAAATAGTTGTCAATACAGTGCCCGAGCAAAATATTCTATGTGCTCAACTTATGGTATGTATTTAATAGCCAAAGTCCTTGGGGAAGAACCTTATTTATCAGAATTTAAAAAAGAATTAGAGACTGTAACTTCCTTTATAACCGAAAGATCAACTATTTTTATTAATGAATGTAAAAAAGTAGGTCTTAAAACCTTACCATTTAAATGTGGCTTTTTCGTTACAATACCTTGTAAAAACGATGAGGCTGTTTATGATTATTTAGTAACTAAAAAAATTCATGTTGCCCCAATTGGTAACGCAATTAGAGTTGCAATTTGTTCAATTTCTAAAGAACATTGTCAAATTCTACCTGCCATAATAAAGGAGGCCTTAGAAAAAGTAGATTTTTAATCTATTTCTAACTATGAAAGATTTAATCTATATTTTAAAATATCTTAAATATTATAAAAAAGATTTAATTATAACTTTAACTCTCGTTATAATTGAAACATTTTTCGAATTAATTATTCCATTCTTAATGCGTGATATTATCAATCTCGGTATTGAAAATAAAGATTTAAAACAAATTCTTTATAATGGTGGATTAATAATAGGTTGCGCAATTATTAGCTTAGTCACCGGGCATTTATACTCTAGATCAAATGCTAGATTAGTTACCAAATTTTCTTACAAATTGCGGGAACAAACATTTAAAAAAATCCAAACCTATAGTTTTGCAAATATTGATCATTTTGAACCAGCATCATTAATAACTAGAGTTACTAATGATATTCAAATTATGCAAAATACCTTAGCTGGTGGCATAAGACCATTATGTCGAGCTCCAATTATGTTAATAATGGGGGTTGGCCTTTCTTTTATTATGGCACCTAGTATAGCTTGGATTTTCCTTTGTGGTGTCCCAGTTTTAGCTATAATTTTATTTTTAATTGTGCGTAAAACTGCTCCTCAATATAGTGTTTTACAAAAAAGTATTGATAATGTTAACCTTGTAGTTAGAGAAAATGTTACTGCGATAAGAACTGTTAAAAGTTATGTTCGAGAAGATTATGAAAAAGAAAAATTTAATAAGGCTAACACAAATTTAACAGATATAACTAAATTTACATTTAGAATAGCTCAATTAAATCAACCAACATTTCAATTAGTAATGTATGCAGTTACAACTGCTATCTTATATTGCGGATCTAAAGCTGTCCATAACTCTACATTAGAAGTTGGAACCTTAACTGCTTTATTATCATATGTATTACAAGTTTTAAATTCTTTAATGATGTTTTCTAATGTTTTCTTATTAGTAAACCGTTCCTTTGCATCTTCAAAGCGTATTAAAGAAGTTTTCGACGAAATACCTACTATTGAAGAAAATGAAAATGGCTTAACAGAAGTAAAAAATGGTCAAATCACTTTTAAAGATGTTTCTTTCAAATATAAAGAAAATAGTTCTGAATATGTTCTTTCAAATATAAACATCAATATTAAGGCTGGTTCTAGTGTCGGTATCTTAGGTGGCACTGGTAGTGCTAAATCAACTCTAGTGTCTTTAATATTAAGATTATATGATGTAACAAAGGGTGAAGTTTTAATTGATGGTGAAAATGTTAAGAATTACAATTTAGAATCTTTAAGAGACAAAATATCAATAGTTTTACAAAACAATGTTTTATTTACCGGTACAGTTAGAGATAATTTAAAATGGGGCGATGAATCTGCTGATGATTCTAAAATATTACATGCTTGTAAACTTGCCTGTGTTGATGAATTCTTAGACCGCTTACCTGGTGGACTAGATTATGATTTAGGTCAGGGTGGTGTCAATGTTTCTGGTGGTCAAAAACAAAGATTATGCATAGCTAGAGCTTTGTTAAAAAACCCAAAAATAATTATTTTTGATGATTCAACTAGTGCCTGTGATATGGAAACAGAACGCAAAATATTAAATAATATAAGAAACCTTAAAGGACTAACTAATATAATTATAGCCCAAAGAATAACTTCTGTTATGGATGCTGATATGATTGTTATTTTAGATAATGGTACTATATCAGATATCGGTAACCATGAAGAATTATTGAAACGTAATACAATTTATCAAGAGTTATGTCATACTCAGTTAGGAGGTGTAAATTATGCCGCCGATTCTTCAAAGTAAACGCCCTACTAACTTAAAAGGAACCCTTAAAAAATTCCTTAAATATTTAGGTAAACATAAATTTTTGCTGCTAATAGTTGCTGTATTAGTTACACTATCTGCCTTAGCTAACTTATTAGGAACATTTATGTTTCAACCTATAATTGATGAATTTGCCGACCCTAACAGCAACAAATTCAACATTTTATGGCAAGGTATTTTATTAGAAGCTTCCATTTATTTTGTTGGTGCCTTATCAACATTAGGTTATACTCAAATAATGATTTATTTAGCACAAAAAGTCATCTATGAATTAAGAAGAGACATGTTTTCTAAAATGGAAACCTTGCCATTATCATATTTTGACCATCAAACCCATGGCCAAATTATGTCAAACTATACTAATGATATCGATATGCTAGCTGACGCAATGAATAATGCTTTCGCAATGTTAATTTCTAACTTCATTCAAATTGTTGGGCTTTTTGTCTTAATTTACATCTTAAATTGGTTATTATCTATATTATGTACTATTTTCTATATAATAATATTCATCTATGTTGTTAATGCTAGTAAAAAAGCTAAAAGAAATTTTGAAAAACAACAAGAAGCTATGGCTAAACTTAATGGTTTTGTTGAAGAAAGCCTAGCTGGACAAAAAGTAGTTAAAGTGTTTAACCATGAACAAGCTAATATTGCTACATTCATGGAACAAAATAAATTTCTCCAACAAGTTGGTGAAAATGCTCTTCGCTACTCTTTTTCAATGGTGCCTTTTGTAGTTAGTATATCTTATATTAACTATGCCGTTGTAGCAATAATCGGAGCCTTGTTATCAATTCACCCATTATTTGGTGTGACTTTTTCAGTAGGGGGGATTTCAGCATATCTCGTTTTTGTAAGACAAGCAACAATGCCTATAAACCAATTTACACAACAAGCTAATCTTCTGTTAGGCGGTATGGCTGGTGCTGAAAGAATATTTAAACTAATTGATGAACACGAAGAAATTGATGATGGTAACATCACTTTAGTCAATGTTAAAGAAAATAATGGTAATTTAATTGAAGTAAATGAAAAAACCAATCTTTGGGCATGGAAAAAAGCTGATGATACTTTAGTTAAATTAAAAGGTGATGTTAGATTTTATAATGTTGATTTTGCTTATTATGAAGACAAACCTATTTTAACAGACCTATCATTATATGCTAAACCTGGACAAAAAATAGCCTTTGTCGGATCTACCGGAGCTGGTAAAACAACTATAACAAACCTAATTAATAGGTTTTATGAAATAAATAATGGAACTATAACTTATGATGGTCTAGATATTAAAAACATTAAAAAAAGTGATTTAAGGCAATCACTAGGTATAGTTTTACAAGATACTCATTTATTCACAGGAACTATTAAAGATAATATAAAATATGGAAAACTAGATGCCACCGATGATGAAGTCATCTTAGCCGCAAAATTAGCTAACGCTGATAGCTTCATTAAACGTCTCCCAGATGGATATAACACATATATTAAATCTGATGGGGCCAATCTAAGTCAAGGCCAACGTCAATTATTATCTATAGCTAGAGCTATGATAGCCGACTTACCGGTTTTAATATTAGATGAAGCCACTTCCTCTATTGATACTAGAACTGAAGCTCTAGTCGAAAAGGGAATGGATAAGTTAATGGAAGGCCGAACAGTATTTATGATTGCTCATCGTCTGTCTACGATAAAAAACGCCAATGCAATAATGGTTTTAGATCATGGCAAAATTATTGAACGCGGAACCCATGATGAATTGTTAGCTAAACATGGTGTTTATTATCAATTATATACAGGCGCATTGGAATTGGATTAAAAAAATAGCCTTATTAGGCTATTTTTTCTTTACCATAAGACTCTTCATATTTAGCATATAAAGGATAATACTTTTCATCAGTGTAAATATCATATAAAACAAAATCATTTAAATAAGTTTTTGAAACTATTTGAGCATGTTCTTCAATCATATTTATAATTTTCCCATCTGTATAGGGTATTTCTAAATATAAATGTAAAAAGTTTTTACTTAAGCTTTTATAAATAGCTTCAGCTAAATTATTGATACCAGCCTTATTTTTATTATTTATAAACGTAAAATTATATTCTTTATAACTTATTTCTTCTTTAATATTTTGACTAATATAATTTAAAATCTGAGGTGGCAATAAACTCTTATTATCATTTAATTTATCAATTTTAGTAAACAAGACAATAAATGGTATATTATTAGCACCTATCGTTTCTAAAACTTTATAAGTTATTTCAAATTCTGTCAAAGCATATTGAGATGATATATCTATAACATAGATAATCAAATCTGAATTTTTAACCTCTTCTAAAGTGAAATAAAAAGAATTGATTAATGTAGTTGGTAATTTTGAAACAAAGCCTATCGTATCCGTTAATATAAAATTTAAATTATTATATTTTAATCCTCTTGAAAAGGTATCAAGTGTCGCAAATAAGCAATCCTTTTCTAAGACCTTCTTATCATTATCAGCATTTAAATATTCAATTAAAGAATTCATAGTAGAACTTTTACCCGCATTTGTATAACCTACTAAAGAGACAATCGGAATACTGTTTTTTTTACGTCTATTTATTTGACTTAACTTTTGTTTTCGAATTAATTTAAGTTCTTGTTGAAGTTTACTTATTTCATCTGCTAAATGTCTACGATCTAATTCTTGTTGTGTCTCACCACTACCTCTATTTGATAAGCTACCACTTGTACCACCACTTCGAGATTCTTCTTCACGCATTAAACCAATTCGCGGTAATAAATATTTATATTTAGCTAAAGCTATTTCATATTTAGCTTCTTTACTCATAGCTCTTATATTAAAAATTTCTAAAATTAAATACGTTCTATCAATAACTTTAATTTTTAAAATTTCTTCTAAATTTCTATTTTGAGCAGGTGTTAAAACATCATCAAAAATAACTATTTCCGCTTTATATTCGCTAATTAATTCACCAAGTTCATAAACTTTACCCTTGCCTATAAATGTTGCTGGATCTGGTTTATCTTTAGCTTGTCTTATATTATATACAATTTCATAATCTAAGGTTTCTGCTAATTTTTTCAATTCATGCAAGGAATAATCAATATCAAAAAAATCATTTTTGGAATTTATCCCAACTAAAATTGCTCGCATCTTCTCACCTTCCATCTAAATTATACAATATTTTTTCAAAAATTAATAAAACTTTTTACTATCTAAATAATTTATTGTATAATTTTATTTAGGAGGTTAAACATTATGAATAAAATTAAAATTATTACTGATTCTACTAACGATTTAGGGAGAGATTTATTAGAAAAACATGACATTGCTGTAATTCCTCTTCATGTAAATTTTAACGATGATTCTTTTGACGATGGTATAAATATTACTACTACTTCCCTTTATGAAAAAGTAAAAGAATATAATATGTTACCAAAGACTGCGGCTATCACTATAATGGAATTTATTAATGTTTTTGAAACCTATTTAAATCAAGGCTATGACATCATTTATACCGGTATTTCTAAAGCCTTATCATCAACTTACAACAACGCTAAAATTGCCGCTAATGAACTAGATGAAGATAGAATTAGCGTTATAGATTCAATGAATCTTTCTACTGGTATAGGGCTTAATTTATTAAGAATAGCTAAATTACGCGATGAAGGTAAGTCTTTAGAAGAAATAACAAATGACCTCTTAAATTATAGGTTAAGAGTTAAATCACAGTTCGTAATTCCAACTCTTGATTACTTATATAAAGGCGGTAGATGTAGTAGCTTAACTAATTTAGTCGGTAAAGTTTTTAAAATAAAACCAATTATTGAAGTGAGAAATGGTAAAATGAGCGTCGGACCTAAACCAAGAGGTAAAATGATAAATGCTCTTAATATCTTACTGAATATGATTAAACAAGATTTAGATAATTTAGAACTTGAAAATGTATTTGTAACTCATTCTTTAAACGAGACTGATGCAAAATATTTAGTAGATGAATTAAAAAAATTCTTACCTGCTAAGATAAATCTTTATACTACATGTGCTGGATGTGTAATATCTTCACATTGTGGTAAAGATACAATTGGAATTTTATATGTAACAAGAAGGTGATTATGTGAAATTTAAAGATCTACCTTACAACAGAATTGATATTAAAGAATATCAAAATAAACAATCCACATTAATTAATAAAATAAATAAAACAGTAGATCATAATGAACTAAAAAATTTAATTAATACTTATAATATAAATTATATCGATGCAGCAACTAAAACTACCTTAGCTGAAGTAAGACACACCATCGATACAAATGATAAATTTTACGCTGATGAATATAACTATATTTGTGAAATAACTCCTTTAATTAATGATATTTCTAATAAATATAATTTAGTTCTCTTAAATCATTCTGAAAAGGAATATTTA
The DNA here is from genome assembly GCA_949292525.1 of uncultured bacterium. Classification (GTDB taxonomy): domain Bacteria; phylum Bacillota_I; class Bacilli_A; order Acholeplasmatales; family Anaeroplasmataceae; genus CALUXS01. The sequence continues at coordinate 45,303 of CASEZJ010000009.1, forward strand.
GTAGAATTATTAGGTCAATATTATTTTACAAAATTAGAAACTGAAGCAAAAACATTCAACGATAGTGTTATTGATTTATTAGTTTTAGAAACAAAATTAGTAAATCAATACGATACTATAATGGCCAATGCTAAAATAGAATTTGATGGTCGCTACAATAATCTAAGTCAAATGGCTAAATACGGCCAAAATTTAGATAGAGAGATAAGAAAAAATGCCGCTATAGCTGTCGATAATTTTTATGCTCAAAACGATGATGAAATAGGCAAAATCTATGATGAATTAGTTAAAGTAAGAGATCAAATTGCTAAAAAATTAGGCTATAAAAATTATATAGAATTAGGCTACTTAAGATTAAATAGAACAGATTATAACGCGGATTTAGTTTCTAAATTTAGAGAACTAATAAAAACAAAAGTTGTTCCTATAGCTAATGAATTATATATACAACAAGCAAAAAGAATCAATATAACAAACCCTTATATGTATGATTATTCATTAAATTATTTAGATGGAGATCCTACTCCTAAGAGTAATAATTTAGTTCAAGAAGCTTATAAAATGTATAGTGAAATGTCAAATGAAACTAAAGAGTTTTTTGCCTTCATGAAAGATAATGATTTAATGGATTTAGAAACTAAACCTGGCAAAATGAGTGGTGGATACTGTACTGATTTCTTAAAATATAATTCTCCTTTTATTTTTGCTAACTTTAATAGCACTAGTGATGATGTTAACACTCTAACTCATGAAGCTGGTCATGCATTTGAATTTTATTATGCTTCTAAATTTATTGACAATAAAGCATTAATTTCACCAACTTTAGAAACCTGTGAAATTCATTCTATGTCCATGGAATTTTTTGCTTATCCTTGGCTTAATTATTTTTTTAAGGAAGATACAAATAAATATAAACACCTTCATTTAACTAGCACTATAACCTTTTTACCTTATGCTGTAGCTGTAGATCATTTTCAACATTTAGTATATGAAAATCCTAACGCTACCCCAAATGAAAGAAAAGAAATTTGGCATAAACTTGAACAGATATATTTACCTTGGCGCAATTATGGTGAATGTAGTTTTACAGCTACTGGTACTTACTGGTATCGACAAGGCCATATCTTCAGTTCACCATTTTATTATATTGATTATGCGCTTGCTCAAATTTGTGCATTAGAGTTTTATTTACTTGATCTTGATTCTCATCAAGATACTTGGCAAAAATATTTAAAGCTATGTAGTTTAGGTGGTACAGATTCATTTTTAAGTTTAATTAAAAAAGTAGGTATTGCTTCTCCTTTTCTAGATGAGACCATTATCAATATTCTTTCTAAATTACTTCCTATCATAGGTGGTATTAAATTATGACAAATAAAGTGTATTTTTATCGTAAAAAATTCAAAATGACACAAGAACATTTAGCTAAAATCTTAGGAGTAACTAGACAAACTATAATTTCAATCGAACAAGGACGTTACATTGCTTCTTTACCTTTAGCTTTAAAAATGTCACGAATCTTCAATGTTCATGTTGAAGATATCTTCAGTTTGGAGGAAAAAGATATATGAACAATCTCCCTCGCTACAAAAAGGTAACTAAAATTAAACTAATTTTAATGTGTTTAGCAACATTATTACCAATTCTAATAGTGTCAAGCTTAGAAGCATTTATTAAAAAACAATTTGGAATTACCTTTTTAGTATTAAGATACTTAGTATTTTCATTATGTGAATTATCTATTATTTTAAAAATAATTCATTATATTCTAATCTTAAAAAAAGAAGATTACTGTTTAAAAATATATACAAAAATAAATGATGAAAGAAATATTTTTATTAGAGCTAAAACTCATAGTTTTACAATTAAGACTATCTTATTTATTAATGCAATTTTACTAATAGTCTTTGGCTTTATTGAGCCTTTGGTTTTTATAGTGCTTGCTTCAGAAAGTCTTTTAATTATTATAATATTAATAATTTCTGCTGTTTATTATAATAAAAAATATTAAACTAGTTGACAATTTAATTTAAAATCTTTATTATTTAAACATAAACATGAAGATAAGAAACGTGGTTATTTATTTTTAGCCTAGAGAGCTCTTGTTAGGTGAAAAAGAGACTAAAAAAATAACAAATTCATCTTGGAATGATTAACTGAAATTAAGTAGGTTAAATCGGGAATGCCCGTTACAGCAAAATGTATTGTTAGATACATGAGGTCTATTTATAGATAAATAAAGGTGGTACCACGTTAAAACGTCCTTAGTCAAACTAAGGCGTTTTTTATTATATGAGGAGGAAAAGAATATGATCGTCGTTTTAAAACAAACTGCCAAAAAGGAAGACATAGAAAGGTTAACTAGTCAAATCGAAAAACAAGGTTTAAAAACTAGTATTGTAATTGGAACTGATCAAACTATTATTGGTCTTATTGGTGACACAACAATCATCGATCCTAAAACAATCGAAGTTGATGAAGCTGTTGACCATGTAATGCGCGTAAGTGAGCCTTATAAATTAGCTAACCGCGTTTTCCATCCAGAAGACACTATAATTAATGTCGGTGGTGTTAAAATTGGTGGTGGGTATTTAGGCCTTATTGCCGGCCCATGTTCAGTAGAGAGTAAAGAACAAATAATTGAAGTTGCAAAAAGTGTTAAAGCAAGTGGGGCAAACATTTTACGTGGTGGAGCATTTAAACCAAGAACTAGTCCTTATTCTTTCCAAGGAATGGGCGAAACAGCTCTTGATTTATTGTTAGCTGCTAAAGCCGAAACAGGCTTACCAATTTGTACTGAATTAATGGATGCTGAATATATTCCTCTTTTTAACGAAAAAGTCGATTTAGTTCAAATCGGTACTCGTAATATGCAAAATTATTCATTGTTAAAAAAAGTTGGTCAAGAGATTAAAAAGCCTATTCTCTTAAAACGAGGCTTAGCTTCAACATATGAAGAATGGATTATGGCAGCCGAATACATAATGGCTAATGGTAATCCTAATGTAATTTTATGTGAACGAGGAATCAGAACTTACGAAACTTATACTAGAAACACTCTAGATATTCAAGCAATACCTGTAATAAAAAAATTAACGCATCTACCTATTATAATTGACCCGAGTCATGCTGGTGGTAAATGGTGGTTAGTAAGTCCAATGGCTAAAGCTAGTATAGCTGCCGGTTGTGATGGTTTAATGATTGAAGTACATAATGATCCTGAAAAAGCCTTATCAGATGGTCCGCAATCATTGCGACCTGATAAATATGCAAGTTTGATGCAAGATATTAAAAAAATAGCTACTATCTTCGGTAAAAAATCATGAATAAATTAGATATTTTAAAAGAATACCAAAATGATACTTTAGGTGAGGAACATAAAATGCCAACTAATATCACCATAGGTTATATGGGAGTTGAAGGAGCCTTTGCCTATGAAGCTACAAAAAAGCTTTTTGGTGACAATAAATGTTTAGCATTTGAAAACTTTAAATCTGTTTTTGAGGCTATTAAAAATGGCGAAGCAACTTATGGTGTATTGCCAATTGAAAACAGTTCTACAGGTTCAATTAATGATATTTATGATTTGATTAGAGAATATCAATTCTATATAATTAGGGACACTAATCTTCCTATAAGTCAAAATCTTTTAGGAATTAAAGGTAGTAAACTAAACGATATAAAAACTGTATATTCCCATCCTCAAGGATTACTACAAGCCAAAGATTTTCTAGAAAAGCATAATATTAAGGGTAAATATTATTCAAACACAGCAACTAGTGCTAAATACATTAGTTCATTAAATGACAAAACTATTGGCTCAATTAGTTCTAAGCTTTGTGCAAAATTATATAATTTAGATATTATTGCTGAAGATATTAACGAAGATAAAGCAAACACTACTAGATTTGTTGTAGTTAGTAAAAATTTAGAAATAGCTGATGATGCTAAACAAATAAGTATAATATTTAATTTAAAACATCAAACTGGGACTTTATATCAAATATTAAAAGATATTAAAGATTATAATTTAAATATGACAAGAATAGAATCTAGACCTATTAGAACCAAACCTTTTGAATATTATTTTTACATTGATTTTTTAGGAAATATTAATGATGTTAATGTAATAAACGCATTAAATAAAATTAAAAATGATTCTATAAATATGCGAATCTTAGGTAATTATAAAACCATAAAATAAAAGACACCAAATGGTGTCTTTTTATAATAAAAAATCTCTTAACAACAAGAAAATAGCTTATACCGATTAGTATAAGCTATAATATGCTATTGGTGTGGATAATGAGACTCGAACTCACATAGATAACCTACTACCGTCTGAAGATAGCGCGTATACCAATTTCGCCATATCCACAAATATAAAGTTAACCTTTATATTTTTTTAAATATTCAATTTTAATGTTTCCATCAGCGTATGAAACTAAAGCTTTAGCTCCATTTTTAATTGGCATTGAAGGGGCAAAATGTCCTAGATCAACATCCATTAAAATAGGAACATTGAATTCTTGTAAAACATCAATTACAGCTGTATATTTATCTACACCCATTATTTCTTCTTCATTACATAATGGTCTACCAATTAAAAAGCCTTTAACTTTTCTAAACCAACCGGCTTCTTTTAATTGAAATAAAGCTCTTCTTATCCCAAGTGGTGAAAGTTCACAAGCTTCTAAATACCAAATTATTCCTGTATGTTTACCAATAAAATTACTTACATTATCATATTTAGTTCCACATAAAGTAACTAAACAATCTAAACAACCACCAAGCATGGTTCCATAAAAAGGGGCATTGTAATAAAATGGTTTAATAATTTTTCTTTCTGTTAAATTAAGCTTAGCTAAAGGTTTAGCTTCACTAGCTAAACTTTTTAATTCCCATCTAGGATAGCCTCTGACAATTCTCTTCCCTTCTAATAAACCAATCGTATCTTTTGTGTCATATTTAAAAGGATATTGGAAAAACTTAGATGCACATGGTCCATATATAGTTACCATATTATTAATTGTAGTTATAGTAAAAGTTAAATTAGTATTATCAGAAAAACCTATAAACCATTTAGGCTTTTGTCTCTTTATTCTCTTAAAATCTAAATGTGGTAAAATTTCACACATTAATTCACCACCACCAACAGATAAAATAACATCTGTGTCACTTTCAAAAGCTTTCATTATTTCCATTGCGCGTTCTTGTGGGGTGTTAGATGATGCGACACCTTCAGCTAAATATATATTTTTACCTTCTATTATTTGATAACCTAAATTTTTAAAGTTTTTAATCGCTTCATTTAAACGTGATAAATATGGCTCAGTTGTACAACCAAAGCTTGGAGCTACTAAAGTTATTTTAGCATTTTTATTTATTTTCTTTGGTTCTAAAATCATTTATATACCTCCTAAAAAACTATGTGTAAATTATACCATAAATGTGGTATAATAACAAAGAAAAATAAAAATTTTAAAAGGAAGATAATAAATGTTTAAAAAAAATAACAACAATGATTCAACCACTTTGACAAGAGTAGGTTATTTAGATGGTAAACCTTTTGAATATATTAATGATCAATTGGAATATGCCAAAGAGCGTTATGTTATACATACCGATAATTTAATATTACGAACAAGAGTCTATAATGATTATTTATTTAAAGTTGTTCTTATTTCTGATTTTTCTAGTTTTGATCTTAGTAAAACAACAAATAAATATTTACGTGATAATAATTTATTAACTGATGAAGAAGCTAATTTAACTAAAAGTATGAATATCTATATTATTGAAGAAAATACTCTTAGAACGAGAGAATTTGCTAAAAACAATACAATTTTGACTAAAAATGGTTACCAACAATTTTTAATCTATAACGCTAAAGAAACAGTTTTAGATTATTATAATGTCTTACCAGAATTTGATTTTAACTTAATGCGTTATTATAGAACTATCGTATTTTTTGATTTAGCTTGTCATGATAAGGAGGATGATTAAAATGGCTAAAAAAAGAAAACCTTGGGTCTTATGGCTTATTGTAGGAATCACATTTTTAATTGCAGTCGGACTAATCTGTTTAAGTTTATATGTTAAGAACTCTACTGCAATAATCGTGTTGATTGTTATTGACTTTATTATTATGACATTTTCTTTAAACGCTGCCATCTCTACTTCTTTTAGATATAAACCAAAACCAAAAAAATATCTCAACAAAGCCTTTAAGTATGACCCTGGCTTTTTAATAGATAACCTATTAAAAAATGGTTTTAAAGAGAAAAAAGTTAGATATGGAAATGTTTATATGAAGATTTTAGGTGCTGTGGCATATAAAATAACAGTTATTACTAATGCTAGTGAATATTTAAATACAGATAATAATCAAAACAAAACTAACACTACTAATAATGACCTAAAAAAATGTCAACGTTTTATTGGTTGTGAAGTTTTCTTAGATTATAATGATCCTGACAATAAAATTTTAAAAAATATTGCTGATTTTTCTTTTCAAGGAAAAAATATCTATTATGAAGCTTTTTACTTTGATAAAGAAGCTAATACTTTACATGAACCAAATATAATTACTGTTAGTGATGATTTTAAAGAAGACGTAGATCGTCTTAAAAACGAATATTTAATGTTAATTGAGGAGATATAATAATGTATATAGGAATTGATATCGGCGGAACATCTAGTAAATTAGGTCTTTTTGAAAATGATAATTTATTAACAACCTGGCAAATAAAAATGACAGCTACAACCCCAAGTGAATTAGTTAGTCAATTACTTAACTCGATAAAAGAAAAAACTAATAATATTACTGGTATTGGAGTTGTTATTCCTGGTTTTATTAAAAATGATTACATTGCTTTATCACCAAATTTACACTATTTGAATAATATAAATTTAAGAGAATATTTTGAAAAAGAAATTGATTGTCCTATTAGAATAATAAACGATGCTAATGGTCATGCTTTTGGTGAAGCTCGATATAAAGGCTTAGATAATATTATGTTTATTACTTTAGGCACTGGAGTTGGTGGTGGTTTTGTCTATAATCATGAGATTCTAGAAGGATTTTCAGGTGCGTTTATGGAAATAGGACATATGCATGTAGATGATAAATATAATTTTCATTGTGGTTGTGGCAATATTGGCTGTTTAGAAACTTTAGCTAGTCAAAAAGGAATTTATAACTTAATTAAGTATTACAAAAATACTTACAATACTTCTTTAACTTCTGAATATACAATTAAAGATGTTTTTGACTTAGCTAAAATAAATGATGAATTATGTTTAATAGTTGTTGATGAATTTACTAAATACTTAGGTTTAGCCTTAGCTAATGCGGCAACACTTTTAAATCCTGAAACCATTATTATTGGTGGTGGTATTAGTAATGCTGGTTATTTTTTATTAGATAAAATAAAGAAACAGTTTACTAATTATGCTAATAATGTCATAAAAAACACCAACATTATATTAGCTAGTTTAGGTAATAATGCTGGTATTTACGGAGCTTATTATTTAATTAAAGATGGAAACAATTAAAAAAAATTATAAACCCGAAATATTAATTTGTCCTAAATGTAATAAAAAACTAGTTTATGCTTATGCTAGTAGTGCTAAACTAATTACATTTACGCAGGGCCGACAATATTTTGTTAAAAATTTAGCCTATAAGTGCCCTTGTTGTGATCATTTATATGTATCACAAACAGCTACTAAATTCGCTTTTAAAGGGATTAGATATTCTGCTAAAGTTTGTTTTATGATTTATTATTATAAAAAATCAGCTTATAGTAGGGAACGAATATGTGACATGTTGAGTTTAAATAATATTTTTATTTCTGACCGTAATATAGATAATATTTATAATTTATTTAAACACTATTTAAGCATTGATTATTTAGCTATAATTGATAAAGAATATCAAGAAACCCTAAATGAATATCATGATTTAAAAATATCAATTGATTTAATTAGTTATAATAAAAACAGATTAATTATTATCAGAAACTATTTTACTAGTAAAATAATAGGATTTTATCATTTCGAATCAATTGATGATCCACAAATAAAACAAATTTTAAGTGCTTATATTAATGAAAAATATAACATATCAACCATAATAAGTATTAGAAAAGATGATATTTTTATACCATTACTAAAAAAATTGGCTGGCCCAAAAACAAAGTTTTTAAGTTATCTTAAAATCTAATTTGACTTTATTTATATTAGTGTTATAATAACAATGGTTAGGAGATGAGACATAATGGATATTCCAAAAATAGATGATTATGATAAAAAAATATTAAAAATAATACAAGAAGATGCTTCAATTTCTAACAAAGATTTAGCTAAAATGATTAATCTTGCTCCTTCTTCTTGTTTATTAAGAGTAAAAGGTTTAGAAAAATCTGGTCTCATCAAACGTAGAGTTACCGTCTTAAACGAAAGATTATTAGGGTATAATATAACTGCGTTTTTACGCGTTGAATTGAAATTAATTAATCAAGATAGTATTAATGAATTTTTAGCATATACACTAAATTATCCACAAATTTTAGAGTGTTATATGATTACTGGTGGCGGTTTATTTTTAATGAAAATAATCGCTAAAGATTTAGATGATTATCGTGATTTCGTTGTTAATAAATTAACAGCTATTAATAATGTTGGTAATGTTGAGACTTCAATTGTAGTCGGTATAGAAAAAGACACCGGATTTATTCCAATACAAGAAACCTTTTAAGGTTTCTTTTTTTTAGGGGGTTTATATGAAATCAAGTATAAATTTATGGCGTTGGGCTAAAAAATATATTTATATAATCTTAGTAGTAATCGCCTTAAACTTTATTTTGCAATGGTTATATTCTTATATTGCTCTATTTGTTAAATATGCCTTTGCCATCTTAGGTCAAGAAACTAATGATGTGAATTTACCTAAGTTCTTAATCAATTTTTTTAACTCTTTCGAAGATATTTTAACAATTGTTTTAGTTGTCGGAGTAGCTATGGTCTTATTACAGCTTTTTCGCTCATTTTTACGTTTTTTAGATAACTATTTAAGGCAAAAAGGAACCGAAATGATAGCTTATGATATGCGAACTAAATTATATAATCATATCATTGATCTTCCTTATAGCTATCATAATAATTCTGATATTGGTGATTTAATTCAACGATCTACTTCAGATGTCGATACTGCTTCTTCTTTTATTTGTTCACAATTTCCTGAATTAATTGCTATATTTATTACAATTGGAATCGGGGCTTATCAAGTTGGACAAATCAATTTAATTTTAATGGGTGTTAGCTTAATATCTATTCCGATTTTAGGTATATCAAGCATTATTTGGTTTATTTATTTAAATAAAACTTATACTGATATTGAAAATGAAGAAGCTAAGTTAACAACTGTAATTCAAGAAAATATTAATGGGGCTAGAGTGGTTAAGGCATTTGCTAATGAAAAATATGAGCTAACTAAAATGCAAAATGCTAATGATAAATATTACAATAAGCTTTACCATTTATATGTTCGCGAACCCTTCTTTTGGGGTGCATCTGATTTTGTAGCTATATTTGAATATGCTTTAACTATAGCTGTAGCTATTTATTTAGCATATAAAGATTTGGTTACAGCGTCTGATATAACTGCATGTTTATTGTTACTTGGAATGGTTATTTGGCCAATAAGAGGTTTAGGTAGAATAATTTCTAATTATGGCAAAGCTATAGTAGCTGCTAATCGTATTGAACATGTATTAAATGAGAAAATTGAATATGTAAATAACGGCTCTTTAAAGCCAAATATTTCAGGAAAAATCAGATTTGAAAATGTTTCTTTTAAGTTCGATGATAGCAATAACGAACTATTAAAAAATATAACTTTTACAATTGAAGCTGGTCAAACTATAGCTATAGTTGGTAAAACAGGTTGTGGTAAAACTACTATTTGTAATTTATTAAATAGATTCCTAAATTATAATTCTGGTGCTATCTATTTAGATGATACTTTAATTACTGATATAGAAAAACATTATTTAAGAAAAAAAGTTAAAATGGTCTTACAAGATCCCTTCTTATTTACAAAAACAGTTTATGAAAATATTGCTATAACAGATGATAATTTTAATAACAATGATGTTTTAGGCGCTGCAAAATTAGCCTATGTTGATGAAGAAATCAACCACTTCGAAAAAGGATATCGAACTATAGTTGGTGAAAAAGGCACAACCTTGTCAGGCGGACAAAAACAAAGAATAGCGATTGCTAGAATGCTTATTTCTCCTTCGCCTATTATTATATTTGATGATTCATTATCAGCTCTTGATACTAAAACTGATTATTTAATTCGTAAAGCTTTAAAAAATAAATCTAAACGAACCATGATAATCATTACTCACCGAATTACAACCGCTAAAGAAGCTGATAAAATTCTCGTTTTAAACAATGGTCAAATTGAAGATTTTGCCACTCATGAAGAACTAATTAATAAACCGGGATTATATCAAGAATTATGGCAAATTCAAGGAGATTTAGAAACTGAATTTAACGCTGTTTTAAAGGTAGGTGAAAACAATGTTTGATGAAGAATTTGAAGATATAGACTATTCTAAGGGTGCGGTTAAACCTTGGAAAAAAATAATTAAAATAGTTTTAGAGAAAAAAGTTGAAGCTTTTTTACTAGTCTTTTCTGTTCTATTACTAGCCGCAGCTGATTTAACCTATCCTTTATTAAATCAGTATGCGATTGAACAATTCATCGAAAAGAAAGATTTTAGTTATGCTGTACCTTTTGTTGTTTTCTATTTTATATTTGCTTTTATTTATGGGGTTATAGTTTCCTTATTTATTTTAGCTGCAAATAAAATAGAAATTAGAGTTGCTTACACCTTAAGAGAACAAAGCTTTAAAAAATTACAAGAACTACCATTTAGTTACTTTGATGTAACACCTCAAGGATGGATTATGGCTAGAGTTACCTCTGATTCCCGTAAATTATCAATTATCTTATCTTGGGGTTTTATAGATTTCTTCTGGGGATTCTTAACAATGGTTGGTATCTTCATAATATTAATTATTAAAAATATTAAACTTGCTTTAATTGTTATAGCTATTTTACCAATACTTCTCTTATTTTCTATATTCATTAGAAAAGTAATTTTAAAATATTACCGTAAAGCTAGAAAAATAAATTCTGAAATTACTGGTGCCTATAATGAAGGCTTCTTAGGAGCAAAAACAATAAAAAGTTTAGTTATTGAAGACAAATTTAAAGCAAGTTTTGAAAACAAAGCCAATTCATATAAAAAAGCCGCTTTAAAAGCTGCCGCATTTAGTGCCCTATTTGGACCTGTTGTTTTTATAATTGGTTATATTGGGGTTGCCTTAACTTTATATAGTGGTAGTATAATGGTTCTCGGTAGTGCTTTATTATTATCAGAATTATATCTATTTATCGACTATACGATTAAATTTTTTGATCCTGTAATTTCTATTTCAAGAGTTATTGGTGATTTCCAACAAGCTCAAGCTTCAGCAGAACGTATTGTTTCTTTAATCGATGAAACTCCTGATATTTTAGATACACCAGAAGTTATTGCTAAATACGGAACTATATTTGAACCAAAAAGAGAAAACTTTGAACCTTTAATAGGTGATGTTAAATTTAATAATGTAACTTTTAAATATAAAACTGGTGAACAAGTTTTAACTAATTTTAATCTACACATTAAAGCCGGTTCTAATGTGGCTTTAGTTGGTCATACAGGATCTGGTAAATCAACAATCGTAAATTTAATTTGCAGATTCTATGAACCAACTAATGGTGAAATACTTATTGATGATAAAAACTATAAAGAACGCTCAATTACTTGGCTTCACGATAACTTAGGTTATGTTTTGCAAACACCCCAACTATTTAGTGGGACTATATTTGAAAATGTAGCATATGGTAAATTAGATGCAACTATAGATGATGTAATAAGAGCTTGTAAATTAGTACATGCTGATGATTTTATTGAAAAACTAGATGATAAATATAACACATATATTGGTGAAGGTGGATCAAAACTATCACTTGGTGAAAAACAATTAATTTCCTTTGCTAGAGCTTTGATTCGTGACCCTAAAATCTTAATTTTAGATGAAGCCACTTCTTCTATCGATACTAAAACTGAAACTTTAATTCAAAACGCAATTGAAGTTGCGTTAAAAGGTAGAACAAGTTTTATGATTGCTCATAGATTATCAACTGTAGTTAATGCTGATTTAATTCTTGTTATGCAAAAAGGCCAAATAATAGAATGCGGTACTCATCATGAATTGTTACTAAAGAAAGGTTATTATTTTGACTTATATAAAACTCAGTTTGCAAAAGAAGCTACTGATAAAATACTAAACTAAAAAGGCGCCATTTAGCGCCTTTTTAAAATCTATGTTCCTTTGGCTTACATAATTCTTCTAATACTTTTCTAGTCTTATTTGCCGCATCATCATTAATTTCAATTACTCTAGCTCCTCTTCTTCGAGCTAAATCCCTTAAATCACACGCAATAGCCGTATGATAAGAACAGCCAATAACTAATAAGACATCACCAGGATATAAATTCGCAACAATTTGATATGCCTTCATATAATTAGGTGCTTCATCTCCATATAACACTGGTTTATTATATAAAAGATAAGCATGATCTAATTCCTCATCAGTAGGTAAAGTACCATGTAAGGCTAAAACTTCGCTCCCTGCTTTTTCATGTAAACCATCAATATTCATGGTTATAATCGGAATTCGATATTCCTTTAAAGCCATGTGAGCATCATTAGGTAAGGCATTACGCATACTATCTTTTAATTTTTTTATAACCTCATTATATTCTTTAGGATGACTATTAGCATAATCCCTAAATAATTTTTCTCTTATTCCTGGCTGGTCTTGAAATGTATCTACACCACTTTGTTTAGATATCCCTGCTCCTGTAAACGCAACTATCATTTTATTCTTCCTCGTATTCCTTAGCTAATTTTTCCCAATATTTACTGTCTTCACTAGTGATTTTTCTTAATACTTTACATGGGTTGCCAACTGCTACTACCCCATCAGGTATATCTTTTGTAACAACTGAACCTGAGCCAATTACAACATCATTACCAATCTTAACCCCTGGATTGATCACTGTTTGCCCACCTATCCAAACATTATTACCAATTTTAATTTCTTTACCAAATTCTAAATTAGTATTTCTAACTTTACTATCTAGCGGATGACCAGCTGTAAATATAGAAACTCTCGGCCCAATAAAAACATTATCACCAATAAAAACCCTAGCCACATCTAAGATTATCAATTCACAATTAGCATAAAAATTATTACCTATATAAGTATTACAACCATAATCCATGCGTAATGGTGGTTCTATATTAAATGTTTCTCCTATTCGCCCCATAAGTTGCTTTATTAAGGCTTTTCTTTCATTATAATCATCACAATTATTAAATTGTCTTAACAATTTAGTCTTTTTTAAATTCATTCTTGCTAATTCTTCATCATTAGCTATATATAATTTACCTGCTAACATTCTTTCTTTTTCTGTCATTGCTCTTTAAATACTCCGTTTAAATAATTAAGATCAAAATTAAAGTCTCTATATCCTTCCATACATTCTAGTATATATTCATTTGTGGGTTTTTGTAGACTTTTTTTCTTCATAAAATAAATTAGTCCAATTTCTTTTTTACCATTTAACATAAAAGGTATCATTTCTTTATAATACAAATTAGGATAATCTTCATATTCATCTAATAAATGTTCATCTTCCTTAGCATAACTAAAAACACCTATTTCTACACTACTATTACTATTAGGAATTAAATTTAAATACTGCCAACATACTAGTTTATATCCAGCTAATCTAAAACTGCCAACCTTAACTGCACTAGGACAACGTTTAGCCATAGCCTTTAAGTTTAAATTTGATCCATAAGCTAAATAATATTTCATATCCGTAATATCTCCTCCTTTAAGGCCTTAGCTAAAGTTTTAGCATTTAATAAACCATCACTATTTTTTCTTGAATAATTATAAGCTGCTTGATGTATTAAATCATCAGCATAAATAATAAGTTTAGAATACCCTAATTCTTTACTACCATAAGCTAATAATCCAGCTATATAACCAGCTAAAGCATCACCAGAACCAGCCCTAGCCAAAGCAGGAATTGGTTCATATTTACTATGATAAACATCACCATTTTTCATAATTAAAATAGATTTATAACTTTTTATTAAAATGTTTACTTTATATTTCAAGCAAAAAGCTTTTGTTAATTCTAAATAATCATCAGGATTTCTACTATCAGATTCATAGTTTAGAAGTTGTTTTAATTCCCCAATATGGGGAGTTAATAATATATTATTATCATTTTTTCTATTTAATAATTTCAAATTTTTACTTAATATTGTAATACCTGATGCATCAATTATTAAATTATCAATCTGCCAAATCAAATCATTTAAAAATTTTGTATTACAGTCATTAATTTGAACACCATTACCAAATAATACACTATTATATTTCATTATATTTTGATTGAAAATAAAGTTATCTTCTTCACTTATCATTTCGTGTATAACATTAAAACTGACATTATTTATAGCTGCTTCATAAATACTATTAGGTACAGCTAAAGCTACATAACCAACACCACTTAATTCAGCAAATAAAGTGGCAATAAAAGCTGCCCCTGGATACATTTTACTACCTGCTATTATAAGTGTTTTACCAAAATCATTTTTTATGCTGTAAGGATTACGATTGAAATATAGTTTTTTTATTGCATTCATATTTAAAACCTCATACCTAGTATATTATATAACTAAATTAATAATAAATAAAATAACATTTTACAATTCAAGAAATAGAGATTATAATACTACTATCTTGAAGGAGATTGATAAAATGAATAAAATATTAGATCCTAAAAATGAAAAAGCTCGCAAGAAATTTAAAATTATTGGCCTAATAATTTTAGGTATTGGCTTAACATTGTTTATTATTTCTATTATTAGTTTCTTCACTGCCTTTAGTTCAATGGAATTTCCTCGCTTAATTTGGCTACCATTCATTGCCATTCCTTTAATAGCTATTGGTTCGTTTATGACTAAACTCGGCTATATGAAACAAATGAATTCTTATGTGGCTAGTCAAACTGCACCTGTGACGAAAGATACTATAAATTATTTAGTAGATGGAACTAGTGATACTATAGCTAATGCTATAAACAATGCTAAAAATACCGAAATAGCATGTCCAAATTGCCAAACCTTAAATGATCCTGATGCTTTATACTGTGATAACTGTGGTAAAGCACTTAAAAATGTTTGTCCAAATTGCCAAACTCTAAATGATCCTGATGCTTCATATTGTAAAAAATGTGGTGGTAAATTATAACCACCATTTTTTATTTGACTTTGTCTTGATAAAGCCATTTTTTTCCAAAGACATCTATTAAAATACCTCCAATAGGTGCAGTTATAATTATTGCTAAAACAGCTATTGCTAAAACAATGCCTCCACAATCAAGTCCATTAGATAGTGCTATACCACCAATTGAAGCCTGAACAGTAGCTTTAGGTAAATAGGCGAATATGCAAAATATTTTTTCTTTAAATTTAAGTTTGCCGCCAATTACTGATAAATAAACGCCAATTGAGCGAAAAAATAAACCAATTAATACTACTAATATTCCTAATAATCCACTATCTATTACATATTTAAAATTTACTGCTGCCCCTACTAAAACAAATAAAATGATTTCAAAAAACTTCCAAATATTATTATAACCATCAGAAATTCCCTTAGCTTTTTGGGGTAATTTTAATAATAATACCATTCCCATAACCATGATTGCTAGTAATGACGAAATAGAAAAGTATTGTTTAAGTAATTCTTCTAATCCAAATAACAAAAGGGAAAAGCTTAAAAATATAAGAATATTAATTACTAACTTGAAGTTAGTCTTTTTATATATACATATTAATAAAATTCCCATAAGCAAACCAAGTAAAATACCTGAAAGAATAGTAACTGGAATTAATGAGACTGATATAAAATTAAACTTCCCGCCTTCTACAATTCCTAAAAAGGCATAAAACAAAATTATAGTATATGTATCATCGGCAGATGCCCCAGCTAATATGATTTCTGGAATAGAATTTTTATTATAGCCTTCATCTATTAATTTAATCATCCTAGGTGATACCACTGCTGGTGATACAGCACCTAAAACACTGCCTAACAAAAAGCCTTCAAACCAACTTAAATTCAATAAAAAATGACTAGATATACCAACAGCTACTATTTCAAAAGTAGCTGGCAAGAAACACATTAAAATTGCTTTACGTCCAACTTTTTTTAATTTTTTTAAATTTAAATTTAATCCACTTCTTGTTAATACAATAACCAAGGCGATTTGCCTTAATTCGCTTGATATATTTAACAAATCTGGCGAAATGATATTCAATACTGTTGGGCCTAATAAAAAGCCTAAAATTATCATTCCTATAAAACCTGGTATATGTGTTTTTTCTAGAATAAAGCCTATAAAAAAACCTAAAATTAAAATTAAACCAATTGATATAAAAAACATATTTTTATAACCTCCTAACAAAAAAAGCTAATAACTCCACAACAAAAAAAGTTGTAGAAGTCATTAGCATTAACAGCGGTTTTGATATATCAAGGGAGACCTCATTCCCGTCTAAATTATACTACTTATTTATTTTAGTGCAACTTATTCTTTAATTAATTTTTAACTTCGTAGGAATATGGTAATAATTCATTTATTTTAATCTTATAATCATCATTAATAATAACATCAATATCTTGAGCATAAGTTAGTAAAACTTGTCGACAATTCCCACAAGGTGGTATAATTTCTTCCTTCTCTCCACCTCTAACCGCAACAACACTAACAAATTCCCTTTCTCCATTCGCAATAGCTGAACCTAATGCTATAATCTCAGCACAAGCACCATGAAGTGAGTAAACATTAACACCAAGATAAATGTTACCTTTTTTAGACAATAATGCTGATCCTACAGTATGATTAAATTCTTTATTATCATAATTTTTTTTAATAATCTCTTTAGCTTTTTCAATTAATTTTAAATCATTTTTGTTCAATCGTTCCATTTTACTTTACCCACTTTAATATCCTTATATTCATCTACTTAATTCTATTATAATAATCTTACAAATGTTTTTTTCTATATTTTAAGGCATAATAGATATATTAAAGATTAGAAACATTAAAAAAACTTAACTAGGCGTTTTTTAATAGCTTGAGTATATGCATTTTCGTTAATCTGAACTTTTTCCTTTAGAACATTTGGCACAATGTTTGCAATTTTGCTAAGCGAAAACAATGAGGCGCTCGCAACTAAAACTAACAGTAATTTCTTCATAACCTATCTCTTTTCTAATTGATATTCAGTGATTATTGTTTTTTCATTTTGTTCAATTGTAAAACTAATAATATTATCCAATGGTGTGCAATGAATAAAAGTTAAATCAAATATGTTACTTTCAGCTTTAATTTGAAATTCTTTCCAATATGTCTCTTCTACAAAGAAATCATAACATTTAATTGGAATTAATTGACTAGTATTTCCATCTACACCTCTTAAATCAAAGGACAAAAAAATGTCTTCACTCCCATTTGGTTATTCTTATTTTACTATTTACAACAATCATTTGTTCTTTCATAATTAATTCTTTCAACAAGAAAAAACTATGAGTTAACCTCCTTTCGCAGGATTAACAAGTGCTCTGATTGATTATAGAGCGACCTATTGCTGATACCTCAAAGGGTAGTTCTCTTAACAGCTTTGATAGAAAACTTTATCAATCTACTCTTTAACAAGAGAATTAAGATTTGGTTCCTTACGTTTCAAATTATATCAAAAATTAATGAAAATTCAATTTATAGAAGCAAAAGACTAAGGATTTTACTCCTCAGCCTTAATTATTATATGTATTAGGTTTTTAAGATTAATTATTAAATAGTTTAATAATGTAAGATGATTAATCATTAGTTTTCAATTGCCACTTGTCATGCTTATTTGCTCTAGAGCCAACAATTATGCCTTTTTTCTTCAATGCTGAAAATATTCTTCT
>CASEZJ010000010.1 GCA_949292525.1 uncultured bacterium
GATAATTTGTGTTCAATATAAATGTAGCGCCGTATACGGACCCGTACGTACGGTGCAATGGGAGGGAAAATAATTATTATATTTTCTCTACCCTATTAGACCTAAAATTTGCTAGAAAATATAACTTTTCTAATTTATATTTTTAACTTGTAAATAGAAGAAAGTTATGCTATCATACTTTAGGTAAAAAAATAAGATTTAGTGAGGTGTCCATATGCGCGGTTTACTTACATTACATGATTTATCGGTTAATAAAATTCAAGAAATAATAGATTTAGCTTTAAAATTAAAGGGTGGTTTTTCTAAAAATTATGTTGGAAAGAAAATGGCCACCCTTTTTTTTGAGAATTCAACCCGTACTCAATATAGTTTTCAAGTAGCAATGATGAACTTAGGTATTCAAGTTGTAGGTTTTAATGCTTCAGTATCATCAGTTCAAAAAGGGGAATCTTTATATGATACGGTTAGAACATTTGAAGCTTTAGGTTTAGATGGGGTTGTAATAAGATCAAGTATAGATAATTATTTTGATCAATTACAAAATATTAAAATGCCAATTTTTAATGGTGGTGATGGTGCTAGTAATCATCCGACTCAATGTTTACTAGACTTAATGACTATATATGAAGAATTTGGTCATTTTGCTGGACTTAAAGTTTGTATGATTGGTGATATTTCCCATTCACGCGTAGCTCACGGTAATATTGAAGTAATGAAAAGATTAGGAATGGATGTCTATATATCAGGGCCTGAAGAATTTAATGATGGTAGTGCACCACATTTAGATTTTTCTGAGGCAGTTAAAACTTGTGATGTCATTATGATGTTAAGGGTTCAATTTGAACGACATAAAGAAAAAATGCAATTAACTGAAAAAGAATATTTTAAATTATATGGTTTAGATATTAACAAGGTAAATTTAATGAAAGAAAAGGCAATTATAATGCATCCCGCTCCAGTTAATCGGAATATTGAAATTGCGGATGACGTAGTAGAATGTGAAAAGGCAAGAATATATAAACAAATGACTAATGGTGTTTATATAAGAATGGCTGTTATTTCAATGGTTTTAGATGGTGATTTATAATGTATAAATTAAAAGGCGGATTTATAATTCATAATAATAAGTTAATAAAAAAAGACATTTACATCAAAGACAATTTAATTGTTGATCACTTAGAAGAAGCACAAGAAATAGATTGTACAAATTTATTAATAATGCCAGGTATTTGTGATCTACATGTCCATTTGAGAGAACCAGGTCAAACGGCTAAAGAAACTATTTTAACAGGAACTAAGGCAGCAGCTAAGGGTGGAGTTACAACGAT
This sequence comes from uncultured bacterium, assembly GCA_949292525.1. GTDB lineage: Bacteria > Bacillota_I > Bacilli_A > Acholeplasmatales > Anaeroplasmataceae > CALUXS01. Next base: position 1,329 of record CASEZJ010000010.1, read on the forward strand.
ATTTGCGATGCCTAATTTGATTCCCTATCCTGATAGTTTAGCAGGATTAAAGGTTGAAGAAGATATAATAGCTAAAGATGCCTTTGTAAATGTTTATCCGTATGCTTGTATTACTAAATCTGAAAAAGGTCAAGAATTAAGTGATATAACTGCGTTAGCAAAAAAAGTTTTAGCCTTTTCTGATGATGGCGTAGGAATAAATGATTATAATTTATTAAAAAAAGCTCAACAATTAGTAAAACAAGAAAAGCGGATAATTTGTTCACATGCTGAAGATTATCATTATATTCCGACTGATAATAGATCTGAATATATGGCGGTTAAAAAGGAATTAGAAGTAGTAAAAGAAACAAAAGTTAGATATCATTTTTGTCATCTATCAACTAAAGAAAGTTTCATTTATGTTAAAGAAGCCCAAAAATTAGGCTTAGATGTGTCATGTGAAGTCACACCGCATCATTTATTCTTAAATGAAAATATGATTAATGATAATCCTAATTTTAAAATGAATCCGCCTTTACGTAGCATAGATGACCAACAAGCAACAATAAAAGCTTTGTTAGATGGTATAGCTAGTGTAATAGCTACAGATCATGCTCCTCATACTAAAGAAGATAAAAATAAACCTTATGCTAAAGCTTTAAACGGTATTATCGGTTTAGAAACTTTAGTTCCATTAGTCTATACTAATTTAATTAAAACTGGATTAGCAGGTTATGACATGCTTATAGATTGGTTAGTTAATAATCCGCGAAAAATTATGGGCCTAGATAAAGTTAGCCTAGATAGTGGGAATATAGCAGATATAGCTTGTTTTGATATTTTTAATAGTCGTATTTATAAAGAAGAAGAGATTGTTTCAAAAGGTAAAAATTCACCTTTTATAGGTCAAGAATTATATGGTTTTTGCAAATATACATTTGTAAATGGTAAATTAGTTTATGGTGGTGAATAAAATGAAGAGAAAACTTGTACTTGAAAACGGAATGGAATTTGAAGGAATAGGTTTCGGCTCTAAAAAAGAAAAAGTAGCAGAAATAGTGTTTAATACATCAATGGTAGGGTATCAAGAAATTTTATCAGATCCTTCATATTGTGATCAATTTGTAGTAATGACTTATCCGTTAATTGGTAATTATGGTTTGACTGATGAAGATTATGAATCTAAAAATATATACATGTCAGGCTTCGTAGTAAGAGAATATAATGACTTACCTTCAAACTTTAGATATACTAGAACATTATCAGATGTTATGGAAGAAAATAAAGTTGTTGGGATTGCTGATATAGACACTAGAGAATTGGTGAGGGTTATTAGAGATTATGGCTCTATGAAAGCATTTATTTGTGATGCAGATAAATCGCATGAATATGCTATGGAACATATTAGAAATTATAATTATCCAACTAATCAAGTTGATAAAGTTTCTTCTAAACGCGTTTGGTATTCTAGAACTAGAAACCCATTATATAATGTTGTATGTGTTGATTGTGGCTGTAAATTAAATATAATTCGTAAACTTAATGAATTTGGTTGCAATGTAGTAGTAGTTCCATATAATGTTACTAAAGAAGAAGTTTTAAAATATCATCCAGATGGTTTGTTTTTATCAAATGGTCCTGGTGATCCGGAAAATGTCAAACCGGTTATTGAATTAATAAAAGAATTAAAAGGAAAATTACCAATTTTAGGAATATGTTTAGGACACCAAATGATAGGTTTAGCCTATGGAGCTAAAACTTATAAAATGAAATTTGGTCATCGTGGGGCTAATCATCCGGTAAGAGACCTAGAAACTGGTAAGATAGAAATAACAAGTCAAAATCATAGTTTTGCGGTTGATAAAGATAGTTTAGATGGAACAGGCCTTACTTTAACTCATGTTAATATTTTAGATAATGAGGCTGAAGGTATGAAGGATGAAAAAAACTACTTAATGTGTGTACAATACCATCCTGAATCAGCTGCCGGTCCTGAAGATAGTACATATTTATTTGCAAGATTTAGAAATTTAATGAAGGAGTGGAAATCAAAATGCCAAAAAGAAGAGATTTAAAGAAAATAATGGTTATTGGTTCCGGTCCAATTGTCATCGGTCAAGGTGCTGAATTTGATTATGCTGGTACTCAAGCATGTCTAGCTTTAAAAGAAGAGGGCTATGAAGTAGTTTTAGTTAATTCTAATCCAGCTACTATTATGACTGATACTAAAATTGCTGATAAAGTCTATATGGAACCTTTAGATTTAGAGAATGTTGCTAAAATAATACGCTTTGAAAGACCAGATGGTTTAATTTGTTCAATTGGTGGTCAAACTGGCTTAAATTTAGGTATGCAACTATACCGTAAAGGTGTGTTAGAAGAATGTCAAGTTGAATTACTAGGTACTGGTTATGATGCGATTAATAAAGCGGAAGATAGAGAATTATTTAGAAATTTATGTTTAGAAATTGGTGAACCAATACTAGAGAGTATTAATTGTAAATCAATTGAAGAAATAAAAGCCGCAGCCCTAAAGATTGGCTACCCTGTTATTCTACGTCCTGCCTTTACATTAGGTGGTACAGGTGGTGGTTTTGCAAATAGTGAAGATGAAATTATAGCTTTAGCAAAAAACGCCCTTAAATTATCTCCTGTTGGCGAAGTTTTAGTTGAAAAATCTATTAAAGGTTTTAAAGAAATTGAATATGAAGTTTTAAGAGATAAGAACGATACAGCTATTGTTGTATGTAATATGGAAAATGTTGATCCAGTAGGTATACATACTGGTGATAGTATAGTTGTAGCACCAAGTCAAACCTTAACTAATAAAGAATATCAAATGTTAAGAAATAGTGCATTAAAAATTATAAGAGCCTTAGATATTGAAGGTGGGTGCAATGTTCAGTTTAGTTTAGATCCCTATTCATTCCAATATTATGTAATAGAGGTTAATCCCCGCGTTTCTCGTTCTAGTGCTCTTGCTAGTAAAGCTTCAGGATATCCAATAGCCAGAGTTTCAGCTAAAATAGCTTGTGGAATGCTATTAGATGAAATTGATATTGCTAATACGAAAGCTAGTTTTGAACCAACACTAGATTATGTAGTAACTAAAATTCCAAGATTCCCATTTGATAAATTTCAAACTGCAAATCGGCACCTTTCTACTCAAATGAAGGCTACTGGTGAAGTTATGGCGATTGGGCGAACGATAGAGGAAAGCTTACTTAAAGCAGTTAGATCATTAGAAAATAAAGTTTACCATCTTTATTTGCCAAAGCTTAAATCATTAGATAAAAAGGAATTGTTTGCATTTATTAAAGAGGAAAATGATGAAAGAATATTTGCTCTTGCTGAAGCATTAAGACGAGATGTAACTATTGATGATTTATATCAAATAACTAAAATAGATAGATTTTTCTTAGAAAAAATCAATCATATTATTGAGCTAGAACGAACTATTTCTGAAGACCCACTAGCTCTAGATAATCTTAAACTAGCAAAGCGTTATGGTTTTTCTGATGAATATATTGCAATGCTAGCTAAAGTAACTCCTAAAGAGGTTTATGATTTAAGAGCTAAAAACAATTTATTTCCAGTTTATAAAATGATCGATACTTGTGCTAGCGAATTTAAATCATATATACCATATTTTTATTCTACATATGAACATGAAAACGAAAGTATTAGAAGCAAGAAACAAAAAGTTGTTGTTTTAGGTTCAGGTCCAATTAGAATAGGTCAAGGTGTCGAATTCGATTATTCGACAGTACATGCCATTTGGGCTATCAAAGAAGAAGGCTATGAAGCTATTGTAATAAATAATAATCCTGAAACTGTTTCTACTGATTACACTTTATCAGACAAATTATATTTTGAACCATTAACCTATGAAGATGTAATGAATATAATTCATTTTGAGCAACCGATTGGTGTTATCGTAGCCTTAGGTGGTCAAACTGCCATCAACTTAGCTTCTGATTTAGAAAATAGTGGTATAAAATTAATCGGTGCTTCTGCTAAGGCGATTGATTTAGCTGAAGATAGAGAAGCATTTGAACAAATAATGAATAAATTAAATATTCCAATGCCAAGTGGTAAAGGTGTATTTAGTGTAGCAGAAGGTTTAGAAGAAGCAGATAAAATCGGCTACCCGGTATTAGTAAGGCCATCATTCGTTCTTGGTGGAAGAATGATGCATATAGTTTATGATAAAGAAAATTTAGAAGCTTTTATAAAAGAAGCCTTAGATTATGATAATAGTCACCCAGTTCTAGTTGATAAATATATTAGCGGTCAAGAATGTGAAGTTGATGCTATCTGTGATGGTGAAGATGTGTTTATCCCTGGTATAATGGAACATATTGAAAAAACTGGTGTCCATAGTGGTGATAGTATGAGTGTATATCCACCATATTCACTAAGTGAAGAAACATGCAAAGTAATCGCTTCTTATACAACTAAGATAGGTTTAGGTCTAAATTTAATTGGTTTATTTAATATTCAATTCATTGTTGAGCCTAATAACAAGGTTTCAATAATTGAAGTAAACCCACGTTCATCTAGAACTGTTCCATTCTTAGCTAAATCAACAAATATTCCGATTGCCGGGATTGCAGCTAAAGTAATGTTAGGTGAAAAACTAAAGGATTTAGGTTATGTTGGTGTTTATCCTAACAGAAAACGTCATTATGTAAAATCACCTACATTCTCATTTACAAAAATAAGAGGTTTAGATGCCGTTTTATCACCAGAAATGAAATCAACAGGTGAAGCAATAGGTTATGATAAATCTTTAAATAGAGCTTTATATAAATCATTAAAGGCTAGTGGCTTAAGAGTTGCAAATTACGGCACAATACTTGCTACAATATCTGATGTTGATAAAGAGAAAGCTTTACCATTAATTAGAAGATTTTATAACTTAGGTTTCAATATTGTAGCTACTAAAGGTACAGCAACATTCTTAAAGAAAAATGGTATTAGAACCAGAATATTAAAGAAAATTTCTGAAGGCTCTGAAGAAATATTAGAACAAATTCGTAAGGGCTACATAACATATGTATTAAACACTGTAAATGAAGATAAACGTAATACAAAACATGATGGTGTTTTAATAAGAAGTTGTGCGATCGATAATAATGTTGCTATCTTTACTTGCTTAGATACAGTTAATGTTTTACTTAATGTATTAGAAGAAACTACAATGTCTATTTCAACTATCGATGAGGATTAATTATGAAAAATGTTATATTAGAAGTAGTAGAAAATGTTTCTTTAACAGATAAAATATATAAACTTATTTTAAAAGGTGATATTAAAGCCATTACTTATCCAGATGAATTTGTAAATTTAAAATTAGATAATTTTTATTTAAGACGTCCATTTAGTGTTTCTGATTTTGAAGATGATAAATTAACTATCATTTATAAAGTTCTTGGTAGGGGTACTAACTATATGACATCTCTTAAATCAGGAACTAAAATAGATGCATTAATAAATTTAGGTAATGGTTTTCAATATTTAAGCCAAAAACCTTTAATTGTAGCCGGAGGAATTGGTATAGCTCCATTTGTTAAATTAATTAAAGAATTTAATAAAAAAGGTATAAAGCCAACTTTGATTTATGGAGAACAAACTAAAGATAATTTTATTTTATTAGATTTCTTCAAAGAAAATACTAATTTAATTTTAACAACAGATGATGGTTCCTTAGGTTATCATGGCAATAGTGTTCAATATTTAGCTGAAAATAAGCTTGATTTTGATAAATATTATGCATGTGGACCTACCCCGATGCTTAAAACTTTAAAGAAATATAGTGATAACGGATATTTATCTTTAGAAGCTCATATGGGTTGTGGTTTTGGTGCTTGTATGGGTTGTTCGATTAAAACAATTAATGGATTTAAGCGAGTTTGTAAAGAAGGCCCTGTGTTTTTAGCTAGTGAGGTTATTTATGAATAAAGAAATAAAATTATTTAATCACACTTTTAAAAACCCAATAATTCCAGCTAGCGGATGTTTTGGCTTTGGTTATGAATTTAATGAATTTTATGATATTAATATTTTAGGTTCAATAGCTCTTAAAGGGACAACTAAAGAAGAAAGATATGGTAATCCATTGCCAAGAATCTGTGAATGTCCTAGCGGTTTAATAAACGCTATTGGTTTGCAAAACCCAGGTGTTGATAAAGTTATAGGTGAAGAAATTCCTAAATTAAGTACTTGTTATGAAGATTTAGTTATTGCCAATTGTGGCGGACATAGCATAGAAGAATATATTGAGGTTGCTAGTAAATTTTCAAAATGTGCTAAAGTTGTTGCTATAGAATTAAATATTTCATGTCCTAATGTAAGTGGTGGTGGAATGGTGTTTGGCACTGATCCTGATGTTGCTTATAATTTAGTTAAAGAAGTAAAAAAACATGTATCTAAGCCATTAATTGTCAAATTATCACCTAATGTTACAAATATAGTAGAAATGGCTAAGGCAGTAGAAAAAGCAGGTGCTGACGCTATTTCTTTAATTAATACTTTAGTTGGTATGCGTATTAATTTAGTAAATCATAAGCCAATAATTAGTGTTAAAAAAGGTGGCTATAGTGGACCCGGTGTATTTCCTGTTGCCCTAAATATGGTTTATCAAGTTTATGAAAATACTAAATTACCAATCATTGGTATGGGTGGTATAACAAGTGCCTATGATGTTATAGAAATGATGTATGCTGGTGCTAATTTATGTATGGTTGGGGCAGCAAATTTAATTAATCCTTATGCTTGTCGTGACATCATTTTAGATTTAGACCGCGTTATGAAAGAACTAAAAATTACTAATTTAAATGATATAATTGGTTTAGCACATTGCTAAAAGCTAAAAAAAATTGTAAAATAACATTAAGGTGATTAACATGTTTTTTACAATTAAGGTCGTTGACCCAATAGCTAAAGCTTTAGGTGCTTGGTCATATGATATAAGCTTTAGTTCAATTATGTTTAGAATTCTTTTAGCAATCGTGTTTAGTTTTGCTATTGGAATTGAACGTTCAACTAAAAATCATTCTGCAGGGGTAAGAACTTATATTTTAGTTACACTAGGTTCGACAATTGCAATGTTAACTAATCAATTTATATTTGAAACATTTGATTCTGGTGATGCATCGCGTCTAGGCGCTCAAGTTATTTCAGGTATAGGTTTTTTAGGTGCAGGTACTATAATAGTTACTTCTAGAAGTCAAATTAGAGGTTTAACTACTGCGGCAGGCTTATGGGCATCAGCATGTATGGGTCTAGCAATCGGAATAGGCTTTTATACACTTGCTATAATTGCAGTAGTGGCTATAATTTTAGTATTTACTATTCTACAAGGATTTGAAAGCTATTTAAAAGATATTTCAAAAAGTTTTACTATCCATATTGAATTAAATGAAACTAAAGATTTAAAAGAACTATTAAACTTTATAAGAAAAGCTAATATAGTTATTCAAAGAGTTGAAGCTAATCAAGCCTATCTAGAGTCAGGATTAGCTGTATATACAATGTATTTATATAATAAAAATAAAGGCTTCCGCAATATGCGTCATATTCCTATTTTGTCTTCAATTAGAGACTTAGAATATGTCAATTATGTAGAAGAAATTTCGTAAAGAGGTTTGTTATGGAAAATAAAGTTATTATTGCTTGCGATTTTAAAAATCGTGATGAATTATTTACTTTTTTAAAACCTTTTGCAGGTTTAAACCCTTATCTGAAAGTTGGTATGGAACTATTTTATGCCGAAGGACCTGAAATGGTAAGAGAACTAAAAAAAGCAGGTTTTAAAATATTTTTAGACTTAAAATTGTGCGATATTCCTAATACAGTTGAAAAAGCTATGCGTAATCTAGCTAAATTAGATGTTGACATTACTAACGTACATGCTAGCGGTGGAATAAAAATGATGGAAGCCGCAAAAAGAGGCTTAGAAGGCTCAAACACTAAATTGATTGCAGTAACTATATTAACATCTTTAGATGATGAAGCATTAAAAAATGAACTTGATATAAATAAATCAGTAAAAGAAGTAGTTTATGATTATGCTGCAAACGCTAAAAAAGCGGGATTAGACGGAATAGTTTGTTCTCCTTTTGAAGCTGGTATTGCTAAAGATTTAGGATTAATAAGCGTAACCCCTGGAATTAGACTTGCTGGTGATAGTAAAGGTGACCAAAAAAGAGTTACTACTCCTAAAGATGCTAAAGAATTAGGTTCAACTTATATTGTAGTTGGTAGATCAATCACTGCTAGTCAAGATCCAGTAAAAGAATATTTAAGATGTGTAAAGGAGTTTCAAAATGACTGATTTTAGTAAAGATATTGCAAAAGTATTATTAGATGTTAAAGCTGTGTTTTTAAAACCAAGTGAACCATTTACTTGGGCAAGTGGAATTAAAAGCCCGATTTATTGTGACAACCGTTTAATTCTTGGTAACGTCAAAGAACGCGTATACGTTGAAACAGCTTTATCAAAAATGATTCAAGAAAATTATCCTGATGTAGAAGTTATTATGGGAACATCTACTGCAGGCATTCCTCACGCTGCCTATGTGTCAGACTTATTAGATTTACCTATGGGTTATGTTAGAACATCAGCTAAAGACCATGGTCGGCAAAATCAAATTGAAGGTGCGGATCCTAAAGGTAAGAAGGTTGTAGTTATTGAAGATTTAATTTCAACAGCTGGTTCAGTTTTAGAAGTTTGTAATGTATTAAAAGAACATGGCGCTGAAGTTCTTGGTATAGCTTCAATCTTTACTTATAATTTAGCTAAAGGAAAGAAAAGATTAGCAGAAGCTAATGTAGTTAATAATTCATTGTCAAACTTTGAATCATTAGCTGAAGTAGCTTTATTAAACAATTATATAAGTAAGGAAGAATATCAAAAAGTTTTAAAATTTAGGGAAAATCCTGATGATGCTAGTTGGATGGAATAATCCATCCTTCTTTTTTTAACTAGCAATATAGCTTGTATTTAGAAATATATTAGTGTAAAATATACTAGACATAAAGATATGGTAGGGGATTTTATGATTATTACTTTTATAATCGATTCATATGATGAAACTAGTAATGGAATAGCTACTAGTACTAAACGATTTGCGAAAGTCTTAAGCGATATGGGACATCAAATACAAATTGTTGCTGCTAGTGCTACAAGTGATGAAAATATAAAAGCTTATAATTTAGGGGTAAGTAAAGTACCTATTTTATATCAAGTTTCAAAATCACAAGGATTTACCTTTGCAAAATGTGATAAAAAAGAAATTGTAGAAGCTATTAAAACGAGTGATATTGTTCATTGCTTAATTCCTTTTAAAATAGAAAGATTTGCTAAAAAAATATGTGATAAATATCACATACCTTCAACAGCGGCATTCCATTTACAGCCAGAAAATATTACTTCAACTATTCATTTAAATAAAGTAGAGGCAGTAAATAAATATATATATAATAAATTTAAAAAGTTTTATAACCAATTTTCTCATGTTCATTGTCCTAGTAATATGATAAAAGGACAATTAATAGAAAATGGATATACATCAAAACTACATGTTATTTCTAACGGTGTAAGTTGTGATTTTAAGCCTAAAAAAGTAAATAGACCAAAAGAATGGCAAGATAAATTTGTTATTTTAATGATTGCTAGATTATCAGAAGAAAAAAGACAAGATCTGATTATTGATGCTGTAAAAAACTCAAAATATGAGAAAAACATTCAAATCGTTTTTGCTGGTAAAGGTCCTTTAAAAGGCTTTTATGAAAAATATGGAGAAAAATTAACTAATAAAATTTCTTTTGGTTTTTATCAAGAAGCTGAATTGATAGATTTAATAAACATGACAGATCTCTACATTCATGCATCAGATGCTGAAATAGAAGCTATTGGCTGTATGGAAGCCTTCACCTGTGGAATAGTTCCTGTCATATCAGATTCTAAATTATCAGCTACTAATCAATTCGCATTAGATGAATTGAATCTATTTAGACAAGGTGAATATTTAGATTTAAGAGATAAAATTGATTTTTGGTATGAAAATCCAACACTTCGTGAAACAAGAAGTAAAGAATATATTTTATATGCTCAAAAATATAACATTAAAAATACTGCCAAAGAATTGGAGGCAATGTTTTATGAAGCCATTAAAGATAGTAACGAACAACAGCAATCAAGTCTTTAATGGCTTTTTGCTTGTTGATAAGCCAAAAGGCATGACAAGTAATGACTTATGTCAAATCTTAAAGAAAAGATATAACATTAAAGCTTGTGGTCACGTTGGTACACTTGATCCTGATGCGACAGGATTAATGGTTTTAGCCTTTGGGAGAGCTACTAAATTATTACCGTTTTTAGATACTGATACTAAAAAATATATCGCAACTATAGTTTTTGGTAAAGAAACGACTACTCTTGATATGAGTGGTGATATAATTGCTGAAAAAAAAGCTGATTTTAATCAGGATGATTTAATTAAAGCTATTGATGAGATTTTAGCAAAAGAAACACAGCTTCCCCCTTTAACATCAGCAATTAAAGTTAATGGTAAAAAATTGTTAGAATACCAAAAAGATAATATAGATGTTGATATTAAAGAAAGAAAAGTTAAATTATATAACTATAAAATATTACGTAATTTATATAATGAAGAAAAAGAATTACAAGTTGATTTAATTCTTACTGTTAGTAAAGGTTATTATATACGAAGTTTTGCTAGAGACTTAGGTTATGCCTTAAATACATATGGAGCTATAAAGGAATTAAAAAGAATTGAGGTTGGAGAATATAAGATTAATGATTCATATCCATTAGAAGAATTATTAAATAAAGAAATTTCTTTAATAGAGATTACAAAATTTATAAAATATGCTAAAATAAATATTAAAGAAAGAATCTTAAATTTTGTTTTAAACGGAGTAACCTTATATGAGCGTAACTTGAAATATGACAGTGATGCAACAGATATAAGTTCTCTAAAAAGGTTTATCATTTACTATGATAATAAACCAATTTCAATTTACGAAAAACAAAACGATATATATCGACCAATTTTCAAATTTTAGGAGGTCTATATGAATGTAATCTGGTTAAAAGAAGGAAGTTCTCTAAAAATTGATGAAGATTTATGTTGTGCTATCGGTAATTTTGATGGTGTTCATTTAGGTCACAGACAACTTATTAATAAAAGTAAAGAATTCAATTTAAAAAGTGCAGTATTAACGTTTTATCCTCATCCATTTACCATCTTAAAAAGAATAAATCCCTATCCTCAAGTAACACCAATTGAACATAAAATAAAAATTATTGAATCATTAGGAATTGAATATTTGTTCATTGTTGAATTTACTGAAGATATAGCTAATATGGAAAAACTAGAATTTATAAAGCGGCTAAAAGACTTAGGAATTAAAAGTGTAGTATGTGGGTACGATTTTACATTTGCTAAAAAGGCCTCAGGAACAATTAAAGATTTAGCTAAATATTTTGATTTTCATGAAATACCTAAATTCCAAATTGATAACATTAGAGTTTCAACGACTTATGTAAAAGAATTATTAACTAATGGTGATATGGAAAACGCAAGTATTATGTTAGGCCGTAAGTTTAATATTTTTGGTAAAGTTATTGCTGGCAAAGAATTAGGTAGACAAATGGGTTTCCCAACTGCTAATATAAATTATGGTATTTACTATTTGCCAAAAAACGGAGTATATGCCGTTAAAGTTAATTACAAAAATAAAACATATCAAGGAATGTGTAATATAGGTAACAACCCAACAGTTGACTTTAGTGAAAACATTAAAATGGAAGTTAATATATTTGATTTTAATCAAAGTATTTATGGTGAAGAATTAGAAATTATCTTTTATAAGCGGATAAGACCTGAAAAGAAATTTGACACAATTACAGAATTAGAAAAACAATTAATGATTGATAAAAATAATATAATTGAATACTTTAAGGAGGTAGAAGAATGAAACTATTAATTATTATTGTAAATAATGATGATGCTAAGGCGGTTGCTAAAAGCCTAGTTAAGAATAAATTTTATTCTACTAAACTAGCATCAACCGGAAATTTCCTTTTAAGTGGTAATACTACTATGCTAGTTGGTTGCCAAGATGATGAAGTTGAAAAAGTTCTAGACTTAATTAAACAAGAAGCCCATCAAAGAAAGAAAATGGTTACGCCAATAGCTAGTATGTCAGCTGGACTTTTAAGTCCAACACCTATAGAAGTAACAATAGGTGGGGCAACTATTTTCATTATAAATGTAGAACAATTTGTAAAACTATAAAAAAATTATTGCAACTTAAATAGCAATATGATAGAATACTTTTGTTACGATTTACTTTGTTTTTCGTACCTCGACGAATTACTAGGTTTATCGCATATAATTTAAAAATATAGGAGGAAAACATGGCTTTAACAGTTCAACAAAAAGCTGAAATCGTTGCTAAATATGGCAAGACACCTACTGATACTGGTTCAACAGAAGTACAAATTGCCTTATTAACTGCAGAAATTAATCAATTAAATGCTCATTTTGCTGTGCATAAACATGACTTCCATAGTCGTCGTGGATTAATGACTAAAGTTGGTCAACGTCGTAGTTTATTAAACTACTTACAAAAGAAAGATTTCAAAGCTTATCAAGCATTAATTGCTAGTTTAGGTTTAAGAAAATAAGTATTACCCCACGGGGTAATATTTTTTTTGTTGAAAAGTAGATGATAAAAGTATAAAATATGTTTAAGGTGGTAATAAATATGACAATGTTAAATAATAACATAACAAGTTTTGGGAGATTATTAAGACAACTTAGAGAAAGAAAAGGAGATTCATTACGCGACTTAGCTACTAAGTTAGATATTTCTGCAGCTTTTTTATCAGCTATGGAAATAGGTAAAAAGAAGATACCCAATGATTACGCTTGTCGTATTGCCGAAATCTATAATTTAAATTCTGACGAACTAAAAGAATTAGAAGACAGCATTATTGTTACTAATAAAAAAGTTATGTTAGATTTAGATAATATGACTGATGATCAAGTAGAAGCATCCCTAATTTTTGCAAGAAAAATTAAAGATGCTGATAGTGATTTATTAGATAGATTGATGAAGGCTTTAAAGGATGAAAATTAGTACAACTCCTTTAAGTGTTAAAAATATTGAGGAATATGCCTTAAATATGCGAAAAAAATTTAATATAAGCCTAGATACTTTTTTTCCGGTTGTAGAAATTTTAGAAAAGCTTAATAATTCTGGTTATTTTAATTTTGTGATTTGTGAAAAAGAACAAATGTTAGATAAATATGCTTATTATAACGTTAACGATAATACAATTTATGTCCGAGAAGATGTTTATAATGAGTGTTTAGATGGTGTTTATCGTTCTAATTTTACGTTAGCACATGAATATTTTCATTACATTCAAGCAAAAGAATTAAAATTTGATTTTATCGAAGTCGAAGATTGTAAAAGTTATTGTGATATTGAGTGGCAAGCTAATGAATTTGCTGCTCAATTATTAATTCCAAGTTATGCTTTAAATTTAGAACCTGAAGAAATAGCAAAACGCTATCACGTCTCACTTGAGGCTGCAGCGTATAGGAAATTAAAGGAAAGAAATAGACAAAAATAACTGAATTATGTTATTTTGTGTTATTTCTTTTTTTTGCTTTATAAAAACAAATTAAAACATTATAATATAAATAAGAGGTGGTTTTTATGTCTGAAGAAAAGAAATTTTTAGAATTTTCACACGTTTACAAAAGATATAAATCAGGGGAAGATACTATCATAGCTAACAATGATATCTCATTTTCTGTTTTAGAAGGTGAGTTTTGTGTGGTAGTTGGCCCAAGTGGCGCAGGAAAAACCACAGTTTTAAATATACTAGGCGGCATGGAACATGCTGATGAAGGCCATATTTTCTTTGACGGTAAAGATATTGTAACTCTAAATGATAAAGAATTAACTAATTATCGGCGATTTGATATTGGATTTGTATTTCAATTTTATAATTTAATGCCTAATTTAACAGCATTAGAAAATGTTGAAATTGCAAAGGAATTATCAAAATCTAGTTTAGACTCTAAAAAAGTATTAGAAGAAGTTGGCTTAAGCGAAAGAATTAATCATTTTCCAGCTCAATTATCAGGCGGGGAACAACAAAGAGTTAGTATAGCTCGGGCAATAGCTAAAAATGCTAAGCTATTATTATGTGATGAACCTACAGGGGCTCTTGACTATATAACGGGAAAACAAATTTTAAAACTATTACATGATTTATGTAAAAAGAATAATAAAACTGTTATTTTAATTACTCATAATCAAGCCATAACTAAAATGGCAGATCGCGTTATAAGTATTAAAAATGGTCAAATAACTAACAATGAAATTATTATAAATCCAATACCAATAGAACGAATTGAATGGTAAGGAGGTTTAATCATGAAAATATATATTAAATCTCTTTGGAAATTAATTAAATCTAATATTTCTAGATTTATAACTCTAGTTTTAATAGTTTTCTTAGGTATAGGCTTTTTAATAGGCGTTTTTGGGACAGCTCCAGATCTTGAAAAATCAGTTTCTACATATTTTCATGAAAGTAATGTTAGTGAAATATATATAGCTACTACAACTGGTATTTTGAATGAAGATGTTACATATATAGAAAATATTTATAAAGATTATAATCCCACTTTAAGAAAAACATATGAAGTTGATGATTATATAAATGTTAACAATTTAACAAGAGTTGCCCATATAGTATATACAGACCTTAAATCTAATAATACTGATAAATTAGAACTTATAAGTGGTAATTTTCCTACTAATGAAAATGAGGTTGTAGTAGAACGTGCTGGTAATTATTTAATGAATATAAGTATTGGTAGCACAATAAAAATAGAAGATAAAGAATACAAGGTTTCTGGTATTGTAGCTAATCCATGGTATTTAATGAAAGAACGTTATGATTCAAATACAATTAATGCTAGCTTAGATACAATAGTTTATTTACCAATTGATTATTATTTAAATACAATTTTAAATGAAGAAGATTATTTATATACTAATGTTTATCTTTATTTTGGTTTAGAAGATGATGTTTTTAGTAGTAGTTTTACTGATGAAACAGAAAAATTATTAAAAATACTTCAAGATAGTGATTTTGAAAATAATCACAATCAAGTATTTAAAAAATACTTAGAACGACAAGCTTTTAATAGCAATGAATATAAAGAAAACTATCAAAAAGCCTATGATGAAGCTTTGGAAATTGCAATATCTGAAGCATATGATCAGGCTTATACTCTAGCTTATGATGAAGCTATAATTGAATTTTTAAGTCAAATGTATAATAGTAATTTTGGTAACTTTTTACCTACACTGATAGGTAAAACTGAAGAAGAAGCTATAGATGCTTATAATAATGGTGAAGACATCGTTATAGATGCTTCATTTGTTGGCATCAATTTAACTATCAATAAAACTAAAGTTCAAGAACAATTTAGAAATAAGACTGGTGATATTTACGATTTTGATATTTCCAAATTTGGTTTAGCTGAAGAAGGAACCACTTTAGGAGAACAAATTGATAGTGACGTTATACCTAAAGTTGAAGAAGGAATAAATGCTAGTTTAGATACCGAAATTATACCGCGAGTTACTGAGGAAGTTACAAATATTTTAAATGAAGAGACTTTAAAAGCTGTAGATGAAGAATATAATGAATTAGAAAAAGAAGTATATTATTTAGATGCATTAGATAATTATTCTACATCCTTCTATAAAATGAATGTTGATAAGGTTAATGAAGTAGCTATAATCTTCCCAATTTTCTTCTTCATTATAGCATCACTAGTAGCCCTAACAAGTTTAAGAAGATTAGTGTTTGAAGAAAGAGTGACAATGGGAACATTAAGAGCGCTTGGTTATTCAAAATTTGCCGTAATGATGCGTTATGTTATTTATGGTGTTTTAGCTTCAACAATCGGTTCTGTATTAGGTATATGTCTTGGTATAGCTCTAATTCCATTTGTTATTTATAATATTTTTAATTCAACATGCCACATGCCACCATTAATTTATGTTTATGATACGCCATTTATTTCAACTGTTATATTAGTTATGATTTTTGTAATTATTTTAGTTGTAATATTTAGTGTAATTGGCACATTAAGAGAAACACCTGCTAATTTATTAATTCCTAAAGCACCAAAGCCAGGTGGAAGAATATTTCTAGAAAAAATATCTTTTATTTGGCAACGCTTATCATTTAAATATAAATCATCTATTAGAAATATGATTCGTTATAAACGTAATTTAATTATGATGATTATTGGTGTTGGTGGTTGTACAGCCTTATTATTATTAGCATTTGGTCTACAAGATTCTATGGATGCTGTAAGTAATAAGCAATATGATTCAATTATTTTATATGATGCTTTAGCTGCTCCTAAAGATGAATTAACAAGATTAAATAACGAAAATATTACTAAGCAGTATAGCATCTATTATGATACATTTAGTAATGATGATTACACAGTTAAAGTAATAAGTGGAGATGATTCATTAAATGAATATTTTGGCTTTTATGTAAAGAATCAAAAATATGAATTTACTAGTAACGACGTACTTATTAGTAAAATGTATAGTGATGTATTTGATTTAGATGTTGGTGATAATATTACATATAAGAATAATTCTTATAAGATAACCGGAATATTTGAAAATTATATTGATAATTATTTATTTATTGGTAATGATGTTGCAAATTTTACTAATAATAGAATACTTCTAAATTTTACCGATGTAGATGAAAGAACTCTAACCGATAATTTAATAAGTACTAATCAAATAGTTTCTATCGAATATGTATCAAGTATGAGAACAGCATATAATTCATTGATTAATAATATTACATTAATTGTGGCAGTTATTATCATATTTGCTGCTATATTAGCAGTAATTGTTATTTTCAATTTACTAAACATAAATGTTTCAGAGCGTAAAAGGGAACTTGCTACCTTAAAAGTTCTTGGTTATCGCAATACAGAGATTCATGGCTATATGGCTAGAGAAAGCTTTACTTTGACAGCTATAGGTTTATTAATAGGTATTGGCGTTGGAGTTATTTTACATAAAATGGTATGTGGTATAATTGATACTAATACATTGATGGCTGGAAGAACTATAAAGTGGCAAAGCTATATTTATGCAAGTCTACTTACGATAATATTTTCTGTTGTTGTCGATTTAAGTTTCATACCTTATTATAGAAAGATTTCAATGACCGATTCTTTAAAGGCTATTGAATAAAAAAACTTTACAACAAATAGTAATTGTGGTATTATTTTAAGGAAAAGAAGGAGTAAAAATAATTTATTTTTAGAGATGATATGGTAGGTGCAAATATCAAATAATTATTTTGAAGGTAGTCTTTTAATTGTTTATGTGAAACTAAGTAGCTAAACCGTTTGCCGCGTTAAGGTTTAATTAAGTGCTAGTTTATTCTAGAATTAAGGTGGTACCACGGTTTTTCGTCCTTAGATTTATTCTAAGGACTTTTTTTATGGTGGTGATATTATTGATAATTCATACTAAAAGATTAGATATTAAGGAAATGGTATATGCTGATTACAAAGATTATTTTGCTTATGCTTCAAATGCGACTGTAGCTAAGATGGCAGGTTTTAAACCGGTACCCGATATAGAAACTGCTAAAAATCTAGTTATGGGTAGCGTTTATCGCGGTGACACATATTCTATTTTTTTAAATGAATCAAATTTATATATTGGTACTTGTAATATTTATAATCATAGTATTAGAAAAATAAAAGGTGTTTATACCCTTGGTATAAGCTTAGCCCAAAAATATTGGGGATTTGGTTTTGGCAAGGAAACGATAAGTGCCTTAATAAAATATGCATTTAAATATAAGAACGCCCAAATTTTAGAAATGGCAGCAATAACATCAAATTTGCGAAGTCGAAAAATGATTGAATCGCTTGGCTTTTCTTTAGATGGGGTATTTAAAAAATATTCAAAATTATATGATGATACAATTTGTGATGTGGCGATCTATTCACTAAATAAAGAAGATTATGAGGAGATAGAAAATGGAAAAAATATTGGATAAATTATATGATCATAAAAAAGTTGAAGAAGGTAAATATGATAATTGGGTGAAAAAAGGTTATTTCACGGCAGGTGACAATAGTAAACAACCATTCTCAATCGTCTTACCACCCCCTAATGTAACGGGGAAATTACATATTGGCCATGCTTGGGATACCACTATTGCCGACATGGTTGTAAGAAGAAAACGGATGCAAGGTTATGACACCCTTTGGTTACCTGGTATGGACCATGCTGGTATTGCTACTCAAGCTAAAATTGATGCTAAATTAAAAACTGAAAAAGGTGTATCAAGATTTGATATAGGTAGAGAAGCATTTATGCAAGAAGCTTGGGCTTGGAAAGATGAATATGCGGCTTTTATTAAAAATCAATGGAAGGGTTTAGGGTTATCACTTGATTATACTAAAGAGAGATTCACATTAGATGAAGGAATGAAAAAAGCTGTAAATAAAGTTTTCATCGATCTATATAAAAAAGGATATATTTATCAAGGTGAAAGAATTATCAATTGGGATAGTGAAGCTAAAACAGCTTTATCAAACATTGAAGTTGTACATCAAGATGATAAAGGGGCATTATACTATATTTATTATTTAACTGTTGATGGTAAAGATAAATTACTAATCGCTACCACTAGACCAGAAACTATGTTTGCCGATCAAGCATTAATGGTTAACCCTAATGATGAGCGTTATAAAAATTTAATAGGCAAAGAAGTTTATATACCTACTACAAACATAAAAATACCAGTTATAGCTGATGATTATGTTGATATTAACTTTGGTACAGGTATTGTTAAAGTGACCCCAGCACATGACCCTAATGATTTTGAAGTTGGTAAAAGACATCATTTAGCTATGCCACTTTGTATGAATGAAGATGGCACAATGAATGAAATGGCAGGTAAATATCAAGGCTTAGATAGATATGAATGTCGAGAAGTTTTACTAAAAGATTTAGAAAAATTAAATCTTTTAGATCACATTGACGAAATTGTACATAATGTTGGTCATAGTGAAAGAACTGGAGTTGTTGTTGAACCTAGATTATCTAAACAATGGTTTGTTAAAATGGATGTTTTAGCTAAACAAGTACTAGAAAACACCGAATATAGATTTGTTCCAGAACGTTATAAACAAGTTTTAGTTCATTGGTTAACTGATATTCAAGATTGGTGCATAAGTCGTCAATTATGGTGGGGCCATCGAATACCTGCGTGGTATAAAGGTGATGAAGTAGTAGTTCAAGTTGAATGTCCTGGCGAAGGGTATCATCAGGATGAAGATGTTTTAGACACGTGGTTTAGTAGTGCACTTTGGCCTTTCGCAACCATGGGATGGCCAGATAAAACCGAAACTTTTGCTCGTTATTATCCAACAAATTTATTAGTTACTGGCTATGATATTATTTTCTTCTGGGTTTCAAGAATGCTTTTCCAAGGTATCGAGTTTACAGGCAAAGCTCCATTTAAAGATATCTTAATTCATGGCTTAATTAGAGATAAAGAAGGCAGAAAGATGTCAAAATCTCTAGGCAATGGTGTCGATCCATTTGACGTTATTGATAAATATGGTTGTGATGCCTTAAGATATTTCTTAAATACTAATTCAGCCCCAGGTTTAGATTTACGTTATGATGAAACTAAAGTTCAATCAAGTTGGAATTATTTAAATAAAATATGGAATATTTCACGTTATGTAATGATGAACACTGTTGATCAAGAATGTAACAACAAAATTTTAAATTTAACATCAAAATATATTTTAACAAGATTAAATCGGGTTATTGAATCAGTTGATACTTATTTTGATAAATACGAATTTAGCGAAGGGGCTAAAGTATTATATAACTTTGTTTGGGATGAATTTGCATCATGGTATGTAGAATTATCAAAAGTTGATTTAAATAGTCAAGATGAAACATATAAGCCGGGTGTAAGATGGACTTTAAATTATGTGTTATTAAATATAGCTAAATTATTACATCCTATTATTCCGTTTATTACAGAAGAAATTTATCAATTATTGCCACATGATGAAGAAAGTATAACTATATCTAAGTGGCCTACAGTTAATAAAGATTTAGATTTTATTGAAGTAGAAACAAGTGTAGATGCCTTGATAGATTTAATTACTAGTGTCAGAAATCAAAAAGCAGAAGCAAATAAACCACTTCACACAAAAATAAATCTAGCTATTTATCTAAAAAGCAGTAATATTTCAGCTGATTTTAAAGCCTTAGAACCATATATTAGATACTTCACTAAAGCTAGTACTTTAACATATTTAGAAGAACAAATAGAAGCAAAAGAATACAGTGTAGTCGTTTTAAATGATTTGATATATTATATACCGCAAAAAGACTTAATTGATTTTGAACAAGTTAAAATGAATTTAGAAAACGAGAAAATTCGTTTAGAAAAAGAACTAGCTCGTTCTAAAAATATGTTAGCAAACCCTAATTTCATTAATAAGGCACCTGAAGCTAAAGTAAAACTAGAAAAAGAAAAATTAGCTAATTATGAAGCACAATATCAAGCGGTTTTAAAACATTTAGAGGAACTTAATTAATGTTTAATAATATTAATAACGCCCTAGATTGGTTACAAAATAAAAAGAAGAAAACCAAAAGGGAAGACTTAAAAAGAATAACAACATTAGCCGAACTACTAAATGTAAAAAATAATAACTTTAAGATAATTCATATCGCCGGAACTAATGGTAAAGGTAGTACAGCAATGTATTTCACTAATATGTTAATGGATCTAGGATTTAAAGTAGGAAGTTTTACATCTCCTTATATTATTAAATTTAACGAAAGAATAACTATTAACAATGAATATATTTCGGATTTTGATTTATTAAAATTAATTAATGATATTTATCCTATAATATGTGATTATGAAGCAAAAAATGATGATTTAGTGCCGTTTTTTGAAATTTTAGTTTTGATCGCATTTCAATATTTTAAACAAAATCAAATTGATTATCTAGTATTAGAATGTGGACTTGGTGGGCGTTTAGATGCCACTAATTTTGTTATTCCTAAATTAAGCATTATCACTTCAATAGGTTATGATCATCAAAACAGCCTAGGTGAAGATATATTAGATATAGCTTATCATAAAGCTGGTATAATTAAGGAAAATGGAGTATGTTTTACAATTAGTAATCCTTTGACTAATCAATATATTTTAGCAGAAGCTAAGAAATTAAAGGCAAAATTATTTATTTTAGATGATATATCATTAGAGGCCAAAGAGGATAAAGGTACTAGCTTTATTTATGATGGATTTAATTTTCATACACCTTTATATGGTTTATATCAAGCTAATAATGCTGCCTTAATGATTGCTGGAATTAAATATTTATTTCCTGATCTTGATTATAATATTATTAATAAATCATTACAAAAAGCTTTTATTCCAGCTAGATTTGAAAAAATAAATAATTATATCTTAGATGGAGCTCATAATATATCAGCTATTAAAGAATTAGTTAGAACATTAAAAGAATTACAAATTACCGACTTAATTTGTATTTATACTAGTCTTAAAGATAAAAAATATCCGGATATGATTCCCATATTAGACGAAATAGTAGAAAGTTATATTTTCCCTACTTTTAATGATATTAGAAGTGTAGAGGCTAAAGAATTTTCTAAATATACAAACAAAAACTATCAAGTTGTTGATTCACTAGAAGAAGCATTTAATTTGGTTAATACTAAACCTTGTTTGATTACTGGTTCATTACATTTTGTTAGTGAATGTCGTAAACTTCTAATTTATTAATATTTATATAATTATTGATCTAAAAATCACAAGTAAATACTTGTGGTTTTTTACTTAAAAATTAAGTACTATTTGACATTTTATTCTATTTTTGGTAAAATTCTTAATGTGTGCGAACACAAAATAGAGTCTTAAAGAAAGAGGAGTGATTAAATTTGGACTCGATACCCTTGCAGATACTAGTAAATATAGTATTAATTTTTGTTAATGCATTCTTTGCTTCAAGTGAGATTGCAGTTATATCATTAAATAAGACGAAGTTAAGATTTATGGCTGATGATGGAGATAAGGTGGCTAAGAGATTATTGAAACTAGCTGAAACCCCAACTGGATTCTTATCTACTATTCAAATTGGTATTACCTTAGCTGGTTTCTTGAACAGTGCGTTTGCTGCTGACAACTTTGCTAGCCGCATAACTGATTGGATTTGTAACGATTTAAAATGGACTACTAATACAGGTTTAGTAAATACTTTAGCGGTTATTTTAGTAACAATAATCCTTTCATATTTCACTTTAATTTTAGGTGAATTAGTTCCTAAGCGTTTAGCAATGCAAAAATCATACGGAGTTGCTCGTGTTACATCACGTGTAATTATTCCCCTAGCAGTTATTATGCGTCCTTTTATTTGGTTTTTAACTAAATCAACTAATTTATGTTTACGTATATTACGTTTAAAAGTTGAAGCTGAAGAGGATTCTGTAACTGAAGAAGAAATTAAAATGATGGTTGATCGTGGTGAAGAGACAGGTACTGTTGAAGAAAAGGAAAAAGAATGGATTGAAAACATTTTTGAATTTAACGATACTACGGTTAAAGAAATAATGACACCTGCTTATGGTGTAACTTATCTTTTAGAAACAGATTCAAAAGAAAAGATAGACTCAATTATTAGAGATACTAAATTTAGCCGTTATCCGGTATGTAAAACAGGCCTAAATGATATTATTGGTGTTTTACATATTAAAGATTATTTCTTAAATAAGGATAAAGAACTTAAAGATGTTGTTAGACCTGCTTATTTAGTTCCTGAAACCACATTAGCAGATGATCTTTTTAATAAATTAAAAGAAACTAAAAACACTTTTGCGGTTGTTATAGATGAATATGGTAATGCATCAGGTATATTAACTATGGAAGATTTATTAGAAGAAATAGTTGGTAAAATCTATGATGAACATGATAACAAAGAACAAGAAGAATTTATTGAATTAGAACCAGGTAAATATTTAGTTTCAGGTGAAATGAATGTATCAGATCTAGCTGATAAATTAGATGTAGAAATCGAAGAGAATGAAGCTTATGACACCGTTGGTGGATTGATTCTTTCTTGTTTAGATTATATACCTAATGATGGTACAAGTTTAACTGTATCTAAAGATAATTTAAATTTCGAAGTTATTAAAGTCCTACATCGTCGAATAATCGAAGTTATCATTACTAAAAATGAAAGAGAAGAAACAACTGAAGAAGACGAAACTAAAGAAAATGAATAATTTTTGCTCGACTTTTTAAAGAGTCGAGTTTTTTTTTATTGACAATTAAAAAATAATACCTTAAAATCAAATTGATGAAAACGTTTTAAATTAATAAATTTAATAACATTATTATACGAGGAGGTAAAAAATGAAGTATACATGCCCTATTTGTGGTTATGTTTATGATGAAGAAAAAGAAGGGATGCCATTTAATGACTTGCCTTCTAACTGGGTTTGTCCGATTTGTGGAGCACCAAAAGACATATTTACAGCTAATGAAGAAGTGAAAAATGTAGATGTAGTGAAAGAAAAAAGTTCAGATATTGAGGTTAAGCCATTGATAATGGCGATCATTTGTTCAAATTTAGCTAAAGGTTGTGAAAAACAATATGATGAAAAGGGTAAGTTATTATTTCAAGAATTAAGCGATTATTTCTTACAAAAAACTAAATTAATTGCTGAAGCAAATCTACAAATGATTAGTAATCTTATTAATGATGATCTAGCTATGTTTGAGCCATTTGATAAGATTGCTACAAAAAACGATGATCGTGGCACCAGAAGAGCATATCTATGGACAAATAAAGTTAGTAATATGGTGAAAGTTATAATCGAACGTTATGAAAAAGAAGGTGTCAATTTCTTAAAAGATAATAAAATTTACGTTTGTTCAATTTGTGGTTTTACCTATATTAGTAAAACTCCACCAGAAATTTGTCCTGTTTGTAAAGTTCCAAATTGGAAATTTATAGAAGGAGGTATTTAAAATGAGGTTTGTAGCAGTAAGAAATTTAAGATTATGTACAAAAGATTGTCTATGTTTATATGTATGCAGGACAGGAGCTACTGATACCGAAAATAGTGTAATTGATGTTACTAAGTGTGTAGGTTGCGGACTTTGTGCCTCGGCATGTCCGAGTAAAGCGATATCTTTAGTGCCGTTAGAATATCCACCTCAACAAAAGAAGCAAGATGAAGTAGTTAATAACTCCTTTAAAATGTTAGAAAATAAAGCTAGAGAAGAGGTTTTATTTAGAACTTTAGCTCTTCAAAGTAATGGTCCGGAAAAGCAACTGTTCTTAAGTTTAGCTAAATCAAGCCGCTTACAAGCTGAGGATTTAGCTAGAGAAAGTAGATATATGTTGCCACAAAGTCAAAATACGCATTCTTTATTAGAAGATATAGTAAAAGAAGAAGATGAAGAAGCTAAAATTATTGCGGAAAAATTATTAAAGCATTTAGTAAATAACAACTAAATAAATTTTAATTTAAGGGTGTAAAAAATACCCTTATTTTTTTGGCAGTCATATTGACAAAGTGCCAAAAAAGAATATAATTATAAGTGTTTGGAGGTAATATAATGATTAAACCATTAAATAATAATGTTGTATTAAAGAAAGATAAAATTGTTAAGGAGACTGCTTCAGGTATAATTTTAAGCAATAAAGAAGAACAAACTGAGTATGCGAAAGTTATAGCTGTAGGTCCAGGTAGTAAAGATGAAAAAGGTAATGTTGTACCTATTGATTTAAAAGTAAACGATAAAGTTATTTATAAAAATTATAGTTCAACAAATGTTAAAATTGATAACGAGGAATATTTAATTGTTGATGCTAGTGATATATTAGCTAAGATAGAATAGGAGTGAAAATATGGCAAAAGAAGTAAGATTTGGTAGAGATGCTAAAAAAGTAATGCTAGAAGGTATTGATACTTTAGCAAATACAGTAAGTATAACTTTAGGACCTAAAGGACGTAATGTTGTTTTAGATAAAGGATATGGTTCACCATTAATTACTAATGATGGTGTAAGCATTGCTAAAGAAATTGAGTTTAAAGATCCATTTATGAATATGGGTGCTAAATTAATCTATGAAGTAGCTAATAATACTAATGATGTTGCTGGTGATGGTACTACTACAGCCACTCTTTTAGCACAAAAGATGATTCATAATGGTTTAACTGAAGTTGATCGTGGTGCAAACCCTCAATTAATGCGTGAAGGTATTGATAAAGCTAGTAAGCTTGTAGCAAATAAGTTACTAGAACATTCTAAAAAAATAGAAACATCTGCTGATATCGCTAATGTCGGAACAATATCTAGCGGTTCAAAAGAAATTGGTGATATTATAGCTAAAGCTATGGATACTGTTGGTAAAGATGGTGTAATAAATGTTGATGAATCACGTGGCTTTGAAACTAGTCTTGAAGTAACACAAGGTTTAAAATATGATAAGGGTTATGTTTCTCCATATATGGTTGGTGATTTAGATAAAACTAATATCATAATGGAAGACACATTAGTACTAGTTACTAATCAAAAAATAACTAATATTCAAGATATTTTACCTTTATTAGAACAAATAGTTAAAGCCCATCGTCCATTATTTATTGTTTGTGAAGATATGGACCAAGAAGTTATTAACACGATAGTTGTTAACAAATTAAGAGGTACATTTAATGTTGTTGCTACTAAAGCTCCTGGCTTTGGTGATAACATGACAGAAAACTTATCTGATATCGCTTTAATTTGTGGAGCTAAATTCATTGATAAAGGTCTAAACTTAGAATTAAAAGATGTTACAGTTGATGATTTAGGTCAAGCTAAAAAGATTATTGTCGAAAAAGATTCAACGACTATTATTGATGGGGCTGGTTCTAAAGCTGAAATAGAATCTAGAATGCAAGATTTAGAAAAGAAACTAGCTAAAGAAACTGCTAAATATAAAAAAGAAGAACTTCAAAAACGTCTTGCAAAATTAGCAAATGGTGTAGCACTAATAAAAGTAGGAGCTACAACAGAATCTGAATTAAAAGAAAAGAAATTGCGTTTAGAAGATGCTTTAAATGCTACTAAAGCTGCCGTTAGCGAAGGTATCGTTTGTGGTGGTGGCCAAGCTCTTATCACAATTTATAAAGAAATTAAAAATGAATTAAAATCAGATGTTGTTGATATTCAAAGAGGTATGAATGTTGTATTAGATGCTTTAACTAGTCCATTATATCAAATTGCTGAAAATAGTGGTTATAGTGGTAAAGACATCGTCGAAGAACAATTAAAACAAAAAGGTAATTACGGATTTAACGCTAAAACTGGCGAATGGGTAGATATGTATAAAGCAGGTATTGTTGATCCTACTAAAGTTACTCGTTCAGCAATTTTAAATGCGGCTAGTATAGCTGGTTTATTCTTAACTACTGAGGCAGCAGTAGGCGATATTAAAGAACCTACTCAAAATAATACCCCTCAAATGTATTAATATAATGACCAAAAACCAAAAAAAGTTTTTGGTCTTTTTTCTATAAAAATTAAATTTTCGTCTATATATAAATAGGCGGTGAAAATATGAAAATTAAAGAAATAAATAAAGAAAATAGGCCAAGAGAAAGATTAATTAAAGAAGGAGTAGATAAATTATCTGATGCGGAAATTTTAGCTATTTTAATAAATACCGGAACAGTTAAAAATTCAGCTTTAGAATTAGCATATATTTTATTAAATAAATATACATTAAATGAACTTTTATATTTATCATATGAGGAATTAGCAAAAACTGTAGGAATAAAAGAAGCCAAAGGAACAAAAATTATTGCAGCCTTCGAATTAGCTAAAAGAGCTATAAAAGTTAATGAGAAAGAGGTTTTTCTAGATAACCCTGATAGTATTTATGAATATTTAAAATTTTATTATTTATATCTTAAAACTGAAAAAGTTCTGGTTTTAATGTTCAACAGTCAATTAAGACTATTAAAGACCTTTGATTTAGCAAATGGTGATTTAGCTAATGTAGGAATTGATATGAAAAAATTAGTTTCTATCTTAATTAAAAATGATGCGTATGGCTTTGTGCTTGCTCATAATCACCCGAGTGGGAATATATTACCATCTAAAAATGACAAGAAATTGACTTTAGAAATTGCTAATATAACTAAAGAGATAAATATAATTTTATTAGATCATATAATTTGGGGAAAAGAAAAATATTTTTCTTTTCTCAGCAATAAATTATTAGATTTTTAAGTATACTATAACTCTAAATTGTGCTAAAATATCCTTTGTGAAAGGGTGATATTATGGATACATTTAAATTAGTAAATGATTTAAGTTTTGAAAGAATAGCTGGTTCTAAAAATGAAGAAAAAGCTATTACAATAATAACTGAATATATTCAAGAATTAAAAGGAACATTTGAAATAAGTGAATTTTCAATTCCATATTCTGAAATTAAAGAAGCGAGTTTAACAATTAATGGAGTTAAATATGAAGCTACAGGGTTTAAACGAAGTGGTAATATAAATGAAGAATTAGATTTAGTTTTATTAGATGATATCGATATGATCGATTTTGTTAATGTTAAAAATAAAGCTTGTTTAATTGCTACAAATTTAAACTATAAATTATATGAAGAATTAACAAAAAGACAAGCTAAAGCTATAATTGACATTTCTGGTTCATTATATGATGATTTAGCTATTACTGATTTAGAAGAAAAAAGTTTAAGAGATAGACATTTAAATTATGGTCAAACACCTTGTTTTACAATTAGGGCTATTGATGCTGAAAAAATAATATCTTCAGGTGCTACTAAAGTAAAATTAGTATTAGAACAAACTGAAACCACTTTAAAAAGTCATAATATTATATCTGAAATAAAAGGTGAAATTGAAGATGAAATCGTATGTTTCACAGCACATTATGATTCAGTTCGCTTTTCAAAGGGTGCATATGATAATGCGACAGGTTCAGCTACAATTTTAGAATTATATAAATATTATTTAAATAACAAGCCAAAAAGAACATTGCGCTTTATTTGGTGTGGTGCTGAAGAAATGGGGCTTTTAGGTTCTAAAGCCTATATGGAAGAACACCAAAATGATCCAATTAGATTATGCATTAATGTCGATATGACAGCGGTAAATTTAGGTAAAGATATTTGTTGTGTCACTGGTGATACTAATATTGTTGGTTATCTAGATTTATTAAGTAAAGAAGTAGGATTTAAATTAAAGGCACGTGATGGTGTTTATAGTTCTGACTCTACGCCTTTTGCTGATAAGGGGATTCCGGCTTTAAGTTTTGCCCGTTTATCAAATGGTTTTGGTGCGAAAATCCATTCTAATAAGGATAATGGTTTATTTTTATCTAGTAAATATTTTTATGCGACTTGTGATTTTATTAAGATTTTTGCTGATCGAATGGTTAATGCTGTCGTATTCCCAATCAATAAACATATGCCTGATAAAATGAAACAAGAAATCGATAATTATTATGGTCGTAATAAAAAATAAAACGTTTTCTAGGCATTAAAATTGAGTTTTATTTTTAATTTTGTATAATAACGATGTTATGCGAGGTGGTAAATTATGCAACATTTAATTAAAGATGACATTTATTATGTTGGTGTATCTGATCATAAAATAAAATTATTTGAAAACTATATTCCAATCAATCATGGTGTTTCTTATAATTCATACTTAATAAAAGATGAAAAAACCTGTTTATTAGATACAGTAGATGAAGTTAAAGTAAATCAATATTTAAAAAAGCTAGCTAATACCTTAGATGGTAGACATTTAGATTACTTAGTTATTCATCATATGGAGCCTGATCATTGTGCTTTAATAAAAGAAGTACTTGCTAACTATAAAGATGTTACAATTGTATCTAATCAACAAGTTTTTAAAATGATTAATCAATTTTTTGATTTAGATATTGAAAACAAGTTAATTGTTAAAGAAGGAGACATCTTAGATTTAGGTAAACATAAGCTTAAATTTATTAGTGCTCCAATGGTTCATTGGCCAGAGGTTATGGTTAGTTATGACTCATATGCTAAAGTTTTATTTTCAGCTGATGCGTTCGGTTCATTTGGGGCCCTTAGTGGCAATTTGTTTTATGATGAAGTTAGAGATATTGATTATATCAGTGAAGCTAGACGTTATTATGCTAATATTGTTGGTAAATTTGGTAATAATGTAGTTAATTTATATAATAAGATTAAAGATTTAGATATAAATATGATTTTACCTTTACACTCATATTTATGGCGTAAAGATTTTGCTACTATAATTAATAAATATTTAAAATGGGCAACTTATATGCCAGAAGATAAAGAAGTGGTTATTTTTTATGCATCTATGTATGGAAATACCGAAGAAGTTGTTAATAATTTAGCGGAAATATTAGCAAATAAAGGATTAAAAAATATAAAGATTTATGATGTTAGTCAGATTGATGAAACATATTTAATAGCTGAAGTATTTAGAGCAAGTCATATTGTTTTAGCTAGCCCAACTTATAATTTAGGTATTTATCCTAAAATGGCTAATTTAATTCATGCATTTACGAGCATTGGTATCAAGAATAGAACTTTTGCTTTAATAGAAAATTCAACATGGGCAGGTTGTTCTAATAAATTAATTAATGAAGAATTAGCTAAATTAAAGAATGTTACTATTCTAGAAGAAAAAGTAGCTATTAAATCAAGTTATAAAGATAGTGACTATCAAGCGTTAGAAAACTTAGCAGAACAAATCATTGAAGACATGAAAAAAGAGGATTTAAAGTAATCCTCTTTTTTTAAAATATTATTATTCTTCAGATATTGCACCTACTGGGCAAACTGGTTCGCAAGCGCCGCAATCTTGACATAAAGATGGGTCAATTACAGAAACATCTTCTAAAGTAATTGCACCAAAAGCACATTGATCAACGCAAGCACCACAGCCGATACAAGTATCAGGATTTACTTTTCTTGGCATAATTATACCTTGATCAACGCAAGCACCACAGCCGATACAAGTATCAGGATTTACTTTTCTTGGCATAATTATACCTCCTTATGCCTAAATTATAACAAAATATGCTATAATTGTCTATAAACCAAAATTAAGATTAGCTATTGCTAACTCCTTTATTTATAAATTAGTTGCAAAAAACAAAAAATAAGTGTAAAATCTATACGATAGGAGTTGAAAGTATGATTCAATGGTGGATTGCCTTAGTAGTAGGTATCATTGCCTTATTAGTTGGCGCCGTAATAGGTTTTTTTGTAGCTCGTTATGTTTTCCAAAGATATCTTAAAAAACACCCACCTATTAATGAAAATATGGTTAGAGCTATGTTTAGTCAAATGGGAAGAACCCCATCAGAAAAACAAGTTAGAGCGGTTATGCGTTCAATGGAAGAAAATAAGTAATATAAAAAAAGACCGGGTGGTCTTTTTTATTTTATATGTTCTTCTAAAATTTTCTTTTCTTGCTTTGCTTTTTTAAAGTTATATTCGGTACCATTTAAAATTCGTTTATAATTTTTGATATGTTTTATAATTATCAAAATAGCCATAACAGAAATTAAGATACAAGTCATAAGTGAAGTTTTACCAACTAGAAAATAGAAGAAATTAACACTGCCATCTAAGCCTACGAAATGGAGAATCCAAGCACTAATTAAAACTGTTAGTGTAGCCGCTGTTGAAGCTAATGAAACATAACCAATAGTATATGTGACAATTAAGAATGCGATAAGACATAAGACTGCAGGTATAGGTGACAAGACTAATATAACTCCTAATGAAGTAGCTACAGCTTTACCACCTTTAAAGTTTAAAAACACTGAAAAACAATGACCGATTATAGCGGCAATTCCGTAATATAGATATTCGATTGGGCTTGACCAAATATTTAATGGAGCTAAAATGTTTCGTATTAATAAGATAACAAACATTCCTTTAAAAACATCAAAAAAGAAGATTATAAAGCCGATTTTTTTACCTAACACTCTAATCGCGTTAGTTGAACCTATATTTTTAGAACCAAATTGTCTAATATCAGTTTTACAAATTGTTTTACCTATTACTAATCCAAAGGGAATAGAACCTAATAAATAGGAAAAAATTAAAAATAAAATACTAATTGTAATATCATTAGCACTTATTACATTAAACATAGTAATACCTCCGTTTTTTTAATTATACAAAGCTTTTAATTAATTGTCAAAAAGTTATTTACTTTATTGTTAGATTAAGTAATTTGTGGTATCATTAAAGAAGGTGATTATTTATGCAAACAAAGTATTCTGATGATTCTATAACTATACTTGAAGGACTTGAAGCAGTTAGAAAAAGACCAGGTATGTACATTGGTTCAACTGATGATCGCGGCTTGCATCATTTAGTATGGGAAATAGTAGATAATTCAATAGATGAAGCCTTAGCTGGTTATGGTAAAGAAATAACAATTATCATCGGTAAAGATAATTCGATTACCGTTATCGATAATGGACGTGGTGTTCCTTGTGGCAAGCATGCTAGTGGCAAGAATACGATGGAAGTTATTTATACAATTTTACATGCCGGTGGTAAATTTGGCATTGGTGGTGGGTATAAAACTTCTGGTGGTTTACATGGTGTTGGTGGTAGTGTTGTTAATGCATTATCGGAATATATGGAAGTTATATCTTATCGTGATGGTAAAATTCATAAGATTGTATTTGAAGATGGCGGTAAGGTAAAAAAACCGATGGAAATCATTGGTGATACTAAAAAAACGGGAACAACCGTTACATTTAAACCTGATTCAACGATATTTTCAACTACTTTATTTGATTATGATAAGATTAAAGAACGAATTAGAGAAAATGCTTTTTTAATTAAAAATTTAAAAATGAACATTATTGATAAGCGTTCTAATAAAGAAGAAAGTTTCTTATATGATCGTGGTATTAGTCAATATGTTGAGCTTCTTGATCAAAATAAAAAACCAATTCATAAAGTTTGGGATTTTTCAAACACCATTGATAAGATAAGCGTTGAAGTCGCTTTACAATTTGTAGATGCCTATGATGAAAAAATTATTTCTTTTGTTAATAATGTCCACACTAAAGATGGTGGTACTCATGAATTGGGGTTTAAGATTGGTTTAACGAAAGCTTTTAATGAATATGCTCGTAAATATAATTTATTAAAAGATAAAGATCCTAATTTAGAGGGTGGTGATCTAAGATCAGGTTTAACCGCTATTGTTTCAGTTCGTATTGAAGAATCAATCCTTGAATTTGAAGGTCAAACAAAAGGAAAATTAGGTACTCCAGAAGCTAAACCTATTTTAGAACAAGTAACTTATGATGGCATAACTAAATATTTAATTGATAATAAAGATATTGCGACTAAAGTTATTGAAAAAGCGATCGTTGAATACAATGCTAGAATGGCGGCTAGAAAAGCTAGAACCGAGGCAAGACTTGGTAAAAAAGAAAAACAAGATGTTAATTTATCTGGTAAATTAACTCCACCAAGAGAAAAAGACAAAGAGATTAATGAGCTATTCCTAGTCGAAGGTGATTCAGCAGGTGGTAGTGCTATTAAAGGTCGAGATAGTCGTTTTCAAGCTGTCCTACCTTTAAGAGGTAAAATATTAAATATTGAAAAAACAGCTGAAGAAAATGCTTTAAAAAATCAAGAAATCGCAACTATGATCTATACTATTGGGGCTGATTATGGTAGTCATTTTGACTTAAAAAAATGTAATTATAAAAAAATTATAATCATGACCGATGCGGATGATGATGGTGCGCACATTCAAGTTTTACTTTTAACATTTTTCTTTAGATATATGCGGCCATTAATTGAAGATGGTAGGGTTTATGTTGCTTTACCGCCATTATTTAAGATCGTTAAGCGTGGTAAAAAAGAAGAAACTATCTATGCTTGGACTAATGAAGAAAAAGAAGAAATTTTAAAAGATGCACCTTCAAATACGATTGTCCAACGCTACAAAGGTTTAGGTGAAATGAATGCTGATCAATTATGGGATACTACTATGAATCCCAAAACAAGAAACCTAATAAGGGTTAATATTGAAGATGTTTCTGATGCAGAAAAACAAATTGATACCTTAATGGGCGATGATGCAGCACGTAGAAGAATGTGGTTAGAAAGCAATGTATCTTTTACTTTAGAGGAAGATGGTGATTAATTGTGGATTTAAAAACTAAATTAAATATATTCGCTAATGAACATTTTAAAGAAATGAATTTAGAATCTGCAATTGGTGATCGTTTTGGTAGATATTCTAAATACATTATTCAAGAGAGAGCTATACCAGATATAAGAGACGGGTTAAAACCAGTTCAAAGAAGAATTTTATTCGCTATGAATCAATTAGGCATTAATTCAACATCAACTTATAAAAAATCTGCCCGTATTTGCGGTGAAGTAATGGGTAAATTCCATCCTCATGGTGATTCATCTATCTACGAAGCTATGGTAAGAATGAGCCAAGATTGGAAAATGGGGGTAACTCTAATCGATATGCATGGTAATAATGGTTCTATTGATGGTTATGGCCCTGCTGCTATGCGTTATACTGAAGCTAGGATGACTAAAAATTGTGACTACTTATTACAAGATATTGACAAAAATACCGTTCCTTTTATTCCAAATTTTGATGAAGAAGAAAAAGAACCATTAGTCTTACCAGCAAGATTCCCTAATCTTTTAGTAAATGGTTCAAGTGGTATTTCAAGTGGTTATGCGACTAATATACCACCACATAATTTTAATGAAGTTATAAATGCGACAATTGCTTTAATTGATAATCCTAAATTGACTATCGATGAATTATTACAAATAATGCCAGGACCAGATTTCCCAACTGGTGGTGTTTGTGAGGACCTAGAAGGGATTAGAGAAGCCTTCATGTCTGGTAGTGGTAGAGTAATAGTTAGAGCTAAATATAATATTGAAAAGATTAATAAAGAACAAGAAAGATTAGTATTTTATGAAATACCATATGATACATATAAAAGATTAATAGTTGAAAGAATATCAATGCTTCAACAATCAGGTAAAGTACCTGATATTGCTGAAGTTAGAGATGAGTCTGACCGAGAAGGTTTAAGAATAGCTATTGATCTTAAAAAAGGTGCTAATAAGGAAGCTATCCTAAATTATTTGTTTAAAAATACGGATTTACAAATTAATTATAAATATAATATGGTTTCAATTTGTAATCGTCGTCCGATGTGTTTAGGTGTTATACCTATTTTAAATGCTTATATTGATCATCAAAAAGAAGTTGTTACTAATAGAACTAATTTTGATTTAACAAAAGCTCTTAAACGAGAACATATCGTTGATGGTTTAATTAAGATGGTTAGCATTGTCGATGAAGTAATTAGTACGATTAGAGCAAGTAAAAATAGAGCTGATTCTAAACAAAATATTATGGATAAATTTGGCTTTACTGATTTACAAGCTGAAGCTATTATTACAATGCAATTATATCGTTTATCTAATACAGATATTTTAGCACTAAGCGAAGAAAAAGAAGAATTAGCTACTAATATAGCACGTTACAATAAAATATTAGGTAGTGAAAAAGAATTATTAAAAGTTATAAAAGAAGAATTAAGTGCTATTAATAAAACTATAATTCAAAATAGAAGAACAGAGATTAAAGAAGATGTTACTGATTTAACCGTTTCAGAGACAGATTTAATATCAAAAGAAGATGTGGTTGTAGTTGTAACTAAAGATAGATATATTAAAAGAGTTAGTCTTAAATCATATAATTTATCAAAAAATAATTATGTTAAAGAAAATGATACTACTATCTATCTTGGTGAAACAAACACCTTAGATACATTATTAATGTTTACATCTTTAGGTAATTTTATTTATTTACCAATTTATAAAATACCAGAATGCAAGATGAAGGATACTGGTACATTCATTAATAACTTAGTACAAATAGACCCAAAAGAAAATATTATATCAGTTTATCCAATTACTGATTTTAATGAGCCTAAAACAGTTTTACTTACTACATCATTAGGTAACATTAAACAAATAATGTTGAAAAACTTTATTTTAAATCGTTATTCTAAAGCTTGTCGGGCAATGAAAATTCAAAATGATGAATTATTAGTTTCAACTGATATTTGTGATAACTTATTAGAAATTATGGTAGTCACAAAAAATGGTGAAGGTCTAAGATTTAGAGCTACAGATATTGCCTTAAGAGATGGAACAAATGCTGGTGGTGTAAGAAGTGTTGCTTTAAAGCCAAAAGATGAAGTAATAAGTTCTTTTTATACAAATAAAGAAGATGATATATTATTATTAACATCTAAAGGTCAAATCAAACGTATGATGGTTAAAGATGTTCCTTTAACAAGACGTGGTAGAGTAGGTAACGCACTAGTTAAAAAAATTAAATCAAATCCAATTGTAATTGTTTCGGCTACTAAGATGACACCAAACCAATATAAAGAAAATGTTAAATGTCATATCGTTTATCAAAATGGAGTAGATGATTTAGATGCTTTTTCATTTAAATATAACACAGGTGAAGCTGGTAAATCATATTTAAATGAAGCTTATTCTGGACCATTTAAAATCTATTTAGATGCACCTAGTAAAAAGGATGATTTTGTTTCAGCTGATTATTTAGCTGAAGATGATATTAGTTTATTTGATAATGATATTGAAAATGAAAAGCCATTAAAAGCTAGTAAGCCTAGCTATAATATTTTAAATGATTTAGATAAAATATTAGAAGCTAATAATCAAAGCGAAAAAAAAGAAAAAGATCTAATTGATGTAACAAGCATTAAAATCAAGAAAGAAAAAATACCTACTTTATTTGATAATATTGAAGATAATAGAGAAGAAAAAGTAACAGAAGATGACAAAACTATTACAACTGAAACAGCGTCAAGTGTAATAATTAGAAGAAAGAAGATTGAATAATGAGTAAAAAGAAGCTATATATTCAAATGATATTATTGTTTTTAGTTTTAGTTGTTAGTATTTATGAAATTGTAGTTTTAAGTATTAATTTAAAAATTAATTTAGATAATAATATATCTATTATTAGTTATTTAGTTGGTATAATCTTATTTAGTATTATAGGATTATTAACAATCGGGGTTATTTTGGGTATTATAATTAAGCGTAAATTGAAAGAGAAATATTATAGATTAAAAAAATAGAGGTTAATTATGGCTACATATGAAATGGATATGACTAGCGGTAATTTAGCGGCTAAATTATTAAAATTTAGCGTACCACTAATGTTTTCTGGTATTTTACAATTATTATATAATGCTTTTGATATAATTGTTTTAGGGCAGTTTTCATCACGTGATGCTATGGCTGCTGTATCATCTACATCAAGTTTAGTAAGCTTATTTGTTAATTTTTTCTTAGGCTTGACTTTAGGCTCAACTGTTTTAATGAGTAGATATTTTGCCGCTAAGGATCAAGAAAATTGCCAAAAAACAGTTTCAACTACAGTTATAACTTCAGTAATTGTTGGTGTTATAGTGTCTATATTAGGAGCAGCATTATCTAGACAAATGTTGGTTTTAATGAATGCTACTCCTAATTTAATAGACATGTCAACAACGTACTTACAAATATATTTTTCGGGTATAATATTTAATATTATATATAACTTTGGTGCTGCATTATTAAGAGCAGTTGGTGACACTAAACGTCCTCTAATATATTTAAGTATTGCCGGGATTTTAAATGTATGTTTTAATTTATTATTTGTATGTGTTTTTAATTTAAATGTCATTGGGGTAGCATTAGGTACTATTATTTCTGAAGCTGTTAGTGCTATATTAGTAATTATTACCTTAATTAGAGGTCCCGAATATTTAAAAATCAACATTAAAAAATTACATCTTGATAAAAAAATATTAAAAAGTATATTTTTAATAGGCATTCCGGCTAGTTTGCAAAGTGTTATTTTTAATATTTCTAATGTTATGATTCAAGCAAACATAAATAGTTATGGTGATATAGCAGTTGCAGGTAATGGGGTTGCAAGTTCACTTGAAGGCTTTGTGTATGCTGCTATGAATGCGGTTTATCAAGCCCAGGTTTCTTTTGTAAGTCAAAATGTAGGTGCTAATAAACTTAAAAATGTTCCTAAGATTACTAGTCTTGCACATGGTTATGTATTTTTAGCTAATTTAGTCTTTGGTGGCATTATACTATTATTCCCTAACTTTTTTGTAAGTTTATATAATAAAGACCCACAAGTCTTGTCCTACGCAAATGAAAGAATGCTAATAATGATTGGTACATATTTCTTATGTGGTTTTATGGATGTATGTTCTGGTGGTTTAAGAGGTTTAGGTTATTCATCTATTTCAACAATCATTACTGTAGTTGGTGTTGTTGGATTTAGGCTTGGTTATATTTATACTATTTACCAACTTGATCCAAGTTTATTTAGTCTATATTTATCATATCCTATTTCCTGGGTTGTTACTTGGATGATTAGTTTAACAGTATTGATTATAATTTATAAAAAAATGTTAAATAGGAAGAAAATAGAATTAGTTACTATTGAGTAAGAAATAAGGGAGGTAAGCAAGATGACAAAAAAACAAACAATATTAGCAAGCATAATTTGCGTAATTATTTCTTGTTTATTTTTCTTTGTTAAAGCCTCCTTTTTATCTTTAATATATTTCCCGTTTATCGCAATTTGTTTCGTCTTAATGGGGATAATTAAATTAGCATTTACTAGCTTAAAAGAAGAGAAAATAGAATTAATCTACAATTTAACTGAAGGCAGTATAGCTATTATCTGTGGTGTTATTTATTTTCATTTTTATACCTATTTTGTTGTTGATATAGTATGTTTTGTTTTAATTGGTATGATTCCTGTTACTAGATTAATAACCGCAAAAAATAAGATTAATCAAATTGGCTTTGATTTCTTAAAATATATAGGTTTAATCTCAATATTAGCAGGCTATAGCAAGGTTAATAAGGTGTTTTTTATATTTTGTGGTATAATTTGGTTAATTATAGCAATATTAATTATTATAATTTATTTGAAAGGGTGGTTGAAATATGCAAAAAAAGAGTAAATATATCTGGTACTTAGTAGCCATATGTTGTCTTATTTTATTTGCCCTAATGTTGATTAGTTCAATAATTGACATTGGCGAAAAACTTAGAAATATTCATTTAGCCGTTGAAATTGTATTTTATGTTTTAGTGGTTGTTTTAGTCTTTTTTGGTATTATAAATCCGATTAGAATAATAGTAAGTTCACCCGATTTAGCTATAGTTACAAGTCTTGACCATGATGACCCCCGTATTTTTAAAGTGTATAAAAGGGTGGCAAAAAATATAATTGAAAATAATCAGCTACCTGAGGATAGTGCAAAATTATTGATCGATTATGAAACTAAGGAAGAATTATTAATAAATTTGCAATATGTATTTCAAACCGATGTAAAAAAAGATTTAAATCGCATTATTATAAACAATGCTAAAGTAGTATTAATTTCAACTGCAATTTGCCAATCAGCACGTTTTGACATGATTACAGTTTTTGGGGTTAATTTACAAATGATTAAACAATTAGTTTTAAAATGTGGTTTTAGACCAAACATGAAAAATTTGTCTAAGCTAACAATCAATGTTTTTGGGACAGCTCTAATTGCTGAAGGCTTAGAAAATATGCGTCTTGAAGATATTTTACCTAATAGTTCAATGAATGTTATTGGGGAAATACCATTAATAAAACCATTATTAAGTTCGGTTATCCAAGGGATAGCTAATGCATTATTAACTATCAGAATAGGTTGCGTAACAAGAAGATATTTATTTGCCGATGGTAGTGTTGTAACTAAAGAAGAGATTAGAAGACAAGCTTTAAAAGAGGCGGCTAAAATTTTACCTTTAGTT
The DNA here is from genome assembly GCA_949292525.1 of uncultured bacterium. Classification (GTDB taxonomy): domain Bacteria; phylum Bacillota_I; class Bacilli_A; order Acholeplasmatales; family Anaeroplasmataceae; genus CALUXS01. The sequence goes on from CASEZJ010000010.1 coordinate 40,484, forward strand.
GTAGCTGATACAATAACATTCTTCCCTAAAAAAATTGTTAGATTTTTTACTAATAAAAAGAAAACAGGAGAAGAAAACTTAGCTGAAATTTAAAAAAAAGTTGACATTTTATTTCAAATGGTTTACAATTACCGTGTTGTAACATGCACCACATAGAAAGGGTTAAAAATGAGTAAAATCTACCCTAATAGTGAGTCTTAAAATAAGGAGGTTTCGACATGTACGCAATTATTGAAACAGGTGGCAAACAAGTAAAAGTTGAAGTTGGTTCTACAATTTTCGTTGAAAAATTACCAGTAGAAGAAGGCACATCTTATACTTTTGATAAAGTGGTTCTTGTTTCTGGTGACAAAACAGTAGTTGGTGCACCATATGTGAAAGGTGCTAATGTTGTGGCTAAAGTTGAAAAACAAGGTCGTGGCAAAAAAATTATTGTATTTAAATATCGTCCAAAGAAAAATGAAAGAACTAAAAAAGGTCATCGTCAAGCTTATACAAAATTGACTATTGAATCTATCAATGCTTAATTATGATTAAAATTAAATTAAATATTGATGACAAATCTTATCATTTAGAAGTTACTGGGCATGCTAATTATGCAAAATATGGCAATGATATAGTTTGTTCAGCCGTTTCTACAGCATTAATTATGACTGCCAATTTATTTTTAAAATATAATAATGGTTACAATATTATCAAATTAGATTCTAATGAAGGTAATTTTATTTTAAAAATAAAACGTGATGAATTTGTCGATATTGTATGTGATAATTTAGTTGATACGCTTAAGCAAATTGTTAAGCAGTATCCTAAAAATGTCACTATTAACGGTTAGGAGGTAAAACAATGTTATTTTTAAATTTACAATTGTTCGCATCTAAAAAAGGTGTTGGTTCTACTAAAAACGGCCGTGATTCTGAAGCTAAACGTTTAGGAGCTAAGGTAGCTGATGGTCAAGTAGTTACAGCTGGTTCAATTATTTACCGCCAAAGAGGAACTAAGATTTTCCCAGGAAACAATGTTGGTCGTGGTGGTGATGATACATTATTTGCTAAAGTAAATGGTGTAGTTAAGTTTGAACGTAAAGGACGCGACAAAAAACAAGTATCTGTTTACAGCGTAAACTAATATAACTAGGCTCTCTGCCTAGTTTTTTTTTAGGAGGATATTATGTTTATAGATCAAGTAAAAATGGAACTTCATGGTGGTAAAGGCGGCGATGGTATAGTCGCATATCGCCGTGAATTAAAAGTAGAAATGGGTGGCCCATTTGGTGGTAATGGTGGTAAAGGTGGCTCGATCATCTTTGTTGGTGATGAGGGTTTGTCAACTTTATTAGATTTAAAATATATGAAGGTTTTAAAGGCATTACCAGGCGAAAAAGGTAAAAATAAAGGAATGTATGGTGCAAATGCTAAAGATACATATATTCATGTTCCTTTAGGAACTACCATTTATGATGATGATACGAATTTGGTTATCGCTGATATTACTAGACATAATGAAGAGGCTGTTATTTGTAAAGGTGGCCGGGGTGGAAGAGGTAATATGGCCTTTGCTACTGGTGTAAATAAATGCCCTGATTTTTGTGAGAAAGGTGAACCTGGTCAAGTCAGATATATTAGATGTGAGCTTAAGGTCTTAGCAGATTGTGGTTTAGTTGGCTTCCCATCTGTAGGAAAATCTACATTGTTATCGATTGTTTCAAAAGCTAAACCTAAAATTGCTGATTATCATTTCACTACCTTAGTACCTCAACTTGGTATGGTTGAAACTAAGGATGGTAGAAGCTTTGTAATGGCTGATTTACCAGGTCTTATTGAAGGGGCCCATCAAGGTGCAGGTTTAGGTTTACAATTTTTAAAACATATTGAACGTTGTAGAGTAATAATTCATGTTATTGATATGGCTAGCGTTGAAGGACGTGATCCATATAATGACTATTTAATCATTAATAATGAATTAAAAGAATATAAAATGAATTTAATTAATCGTCCTCAAATTGTAGTTGCAAATAAAATGGATTTACCAGGAGCTAAAGAAAATTTAGCAAAATTTATCGCTCAAGCAAAGGTAGAAGTTATTCCAATTAGTGCATATAAACATGATAATATCGATACTCTTTTATATAAGATAGCTGATTTATTAGCCGTAACTAAACCATTTAGTCTATTTGAAGAAGATGAATTAGAACCTAGCGTCGTATATGAATATAAAGCTGATGAACCAGTATTTTACATCGAAAAAGATAAAGATGGTATCTATAATATAAAAGGTGATAAATTATATCGAATTTTCCAAATGACTAATTTTGAAAATGAATCTTCAGTAAATCGCTTTGCTAGACAATTACGTTCATTTGGCGTCGATGATGAGCTACGTAAATTAGGCGCTAAAAATGGGGATACCATTCGCGTATTTGATTTTGAATTTGAATTTGTTGAGTAGGATTAAAAAATGAATATCTTTATTATAATTATTATATTAAATATTATATTTTCCCTAATAACCTTAGCTTTATATATCATAGATAAACAAAAAGCTAAGGCCGGTAAATGGCGAATAAAAGAAAGAACACTTTTATTATTTACCTATTTATTTGGCGCAGTAGGGGCATTTATTGGCATTTTTATAGTAAGGCATAAAACAAGACATTGGTACTTTGTTTTATCATGTATTATTAGTTTGATTATACAAGGTAGTCTATTATACTTTACTTATAATATATAAAGGAGGAGTTTGACTCCTCCTTTATATATATATTTGAATATTATCTTCATCATTAACAACTTCAATAAGCGGGATACCTTGATACATATGTCTATATTTTTTTATCTCGGCTAATATTTTCTTGGTTTCAATGTTTAAATATTTTTTTAGAACTATAGAAAGAATAAAGGTAGGAAAATAAAGCTTAAAAGTTTTATCAACATTTTTTACTACAATTTTAATCATGATACATAGATTGCGATGTTACTACCGTCTTTATCATTGACTTCTAGTAATTTTCCTATAACCCCTTGTTCTATCATTGTGAAAATAACATTGAAATCTATTTTACTTAATAGATCCTCATTTTTGAATTTTAAAGCATTTGTATCTATTAAAGTTTTAATAATTCCTAATGGTAAGTTAATTTTAACATTATCACCATCAACTTCATTAACTTCAATGCGTAACAATAGCTTAGAAACATCTTTATTTTCAACATTAACAATTGTTTCATTACCTAATAAGTAATCGCAAGATACATTAAATGTATTAGCAATATTTAAAAGCATCTCTAGATCTGGTGTTGAAAGCCCATTTTCCCATTTACTGATACTTTGTGGCGTAATATTTAATTTATTAGCTAATTGTTCTTGGGTTAAATCATTCTTTTTTCTTAATTCTTGAATTCGTTCTTTAAATAACATAATTTACCTTCTTTCTAGCTTAATTTTATAATAACATTCTTTAAAAAGATAGCACTTTTTATTTTAGTTACTAACTATTTAGTTAATATTTCTCAACTAATAGTTGAAATTTAATAAATATAATAAAAAACTGCTAACTAATGCTAGCAGCCTAAAACTATAATTCTAATTTAAGATCCTCATTTTTATATAGTTTTATTCTTAAACAAATGAAATGAAATAGTAAAGTTAAAACAATAGGTAAAATGAGACATACACAAATCAAACCTGTTATATCTATAGCTGTTATGCTATTTTTTAAACCACTATCAATATCGCTAAACCAACCTTGAATAACACCAATCGGACCAACTAAACCACAGGTACCCATCCCTGAAGCAATAGAAGGACCATTCATTTCTAATTTAAATAAACAGGTTGTAATTGGGCCAGTAATAGCAGAAGCTAAAATAGTTGGTAGCCAAATAGTTGGTCTTTTTATAATGTTTGGAACTTGTAGCATACTTGTACCTAAGCCCTGTGAAACAAGACCTGACCATTTATTTTCCTTAAATGATTGAACAGCAAAACCGATCATTTGACAACAACAGCCAGCTAAAGCTGCACCACCTGCTAAACCAGTAATGCCAAAGGAAGCACAGATGGCCGCACTTGATATTGGGAGTGTTAGAATCATGCCGACGCTTATAGATAAAATTATTCCCATTAAGAATGGTTGTAATATTGTAGCCCTGTTAATTGCATCACCTATATAATAGGCAGCCTTTCCAATTGCTGGGGCAATTAGAGTTGCTAAACCGCATCCTACTATAATTGTTACTAATGGAGTAACTAAAATATCTATTTTTGTTGTTCCGGCAACAAGTTTGGCAATTTCTGAAGTTATTATTGCGATAAAAAAAACAGCTAATGGACCACCAGCTTCACCAAGAATATTGCTTGAAATACCAACTGCTACTAAACTAAATAAAACTAATGGTGGTGTTTTTAATGCATAACCGATAGCTATAGCCATAGCCGCACCAGAAGCACTAGAAGCATAGCTTGCTATATCAACAAAAAACTTAATATTAGTTAGATCACCAATAGTATCAATAATTGTACCAATCAGCAAAGAGGCAAAAAGGCCTAATGCCATTTTAGACATTGCGTCTATAAAATATAGTTTAAGTGAGGGCTTTACATTCTTTTTTAAGCAATAATTTTTGATAGCTAAGAGAATTTTTTTAGGTTTGCTAATACTTACTATTTCATCTTGAGGATTATTATTTTCCTTTTCCTCCATATTTCCTCCTTGATTCATCCTCCTAGTGCTATAGTTATCTATTAGCTTGACCTACACAATCGTACATCTTAGTAGCTAGGACTACTAATTTAATTTATTTTACTTGATTATTTTTAAAAGTAAATATTTAAACTATTATAAAACGTTTTCTAATTATAGTTTTATATTAATAAATAATTAAAAGATAAATCGCTTACATTGACAATTTAGCTTCGAAAAAGTATAATTTAAGTGGTGAAAAATTTTCATCTACAATATTCAAAAAAAGAGGTAAAATTTATGAAAAAATTTGAAGTTTTGAATCGTATTGCCAACATAGGTGTTGTTGCAGTAGTACGTGCCGAAAGCACAGAAAAAGGCTTAAAAATTTCAGAAGCTTGTATTTCTGGTGGAGTAACTGCAATCGAAGTTACTTTCACAGTTCCTGGCGCTGGTGAAATTATCTCTAATTTAATTAAAAATTATGCAGATAATGAAAATGTTCTAATCGGTGCAGGTACAGTTTTAGATTCTGAAACTGCTCGTCAAGCTATTTTAAATGGTGCTAAATTTATCGTAAGCCCATGCTTTGATGAAGAAGTAGCTAAATTATGTAATCGTTATCAAGTTCCTTATATTCCTGGTACACAAACTGTATTAGAAGTTAAAATGGCTCTTGATGCTGGCTGTGATGTTATCAAAGTATTCCCAGGTGATATTTTAGGACCTAGATTTATTAAAGACGTTCATGGACCACTTCCATATGCTAATTTAATGCCTTCTGGTGGTGTAGATTTAGCTAACATACCTGATTGGATTAAAGCAGGTGTTGTTTGCGTAAGTGCAGGTTCAAGTTTAACTGCTCCTGCTAAAAAAGGCGACTATGCTGGTGTAACTGAGCTTGCAAAACAATTTGTAGCTGCAGTAAAGGATGCAAGAGCAAAAAAGTAATGAGGTAGTTATATGAAGAAGGAAAAAATTGTTACATTTGGTGAAATAATGTTACGTCTTTCCACTCCTGATTATGCTACTATTAATCAATGTCGTAATTTCATTGTAAATTACGGTGGTGGTGAAGCAAATGTGGCGGTTGCGTTATCACATTTAGGACATAAATGTTACTTTATGTCTAAATTACCACCAAATCAATTAGGGGATGGCGCTGTATCTCATTTACAAGCGAATGGAGTTAATACTGATTATATTGTTAGAGGTTCTTCAACGCTAGGTATTTATTTTTTAGAAACTGGTTTTGGTGGACGTCCATCTAAGATTATTTATAATCGTAAACACAGTGCTATTACGAGAGTTCAAATTAATGAATTTAATTGGGATGAAATTTTTGGCGATGCAACTTGGTTCCATATAAGTGGAATAACTTTAGCTTTAGGTGAAAGAGTTAGAACTGTTGCTTTAAAAGCAGTTCAAGAAGCTAAACGTCGTAATGTTAAAGTCTCTTTTGATTTTAACTATCGAGCTAAGCTTTGGACAATCGATGAAGCTAAACCAATATATCAACAATTCATGCATTATGTTGATATTGTTTTTGCTAGTTTTTGGGATGCTAACACTATTCTAGAAATACCTCTAGATAAAGAATTTGAAAATGCTACCCTTTCAGAAAAGAGAAGAAATGTCTTCCCTAAAATGATTAAAAAATATAATTTAAACTATATATTTGGTACTGATAGGGTTGTTTATACAGCTACTGATAATAGTTTAGCTGGCTATTATTTTGCCTTAAAAGGTGACCAATTGTCTTGGGAATTAACTAACCCAATAAGATTCAACATTTACGATCGTATTGGTGGTGGTGATGCCTTTGCATCTGGTGTAATTCACGGCTTATTGAAAGATTTTGATGACCCAGCCTATGCTGTACGATTTGGTTTAAATACAAGTGTATTAAAACATACAATAGGTGGCGATGCATCTATATTCAGTAAAGAAGATGTTGAATCATTTATGGCAGCAAATAGTAGTGCAGAAGTAGAAAGGTAATATTATGATTGTTGGAAAGTTAAAAGATATTGCTCACTATAAGGGCTTAAGTAAAAATATCGATACAGCTATAGATTTTGTGTTAACACATGATTTATTAGCCTTACCAAAAGGTAAAACTTTAATCGATGGCGACAATGTTTATGTTAATCGTGATACATATGTTGCTAGACCTTTAGAAGAATGTTATTTTGAAGGGCATGATAAATATTTAGATATGCAAATTGTTCTAAAGGGTAAAGAGGGTTTCGGTTATACAGATATAACAGACCCAGGCTTAGTTGTTACTACTCCGTACAATAAGGAAAAAGATGTTACTAAATATCAAAATAAAGCAACTAATGAAATATATATAACACTTGAAGAAGGTTATGCTTTAGTTTTCCCTGAAGACATTCATTTAGCCAAATTAGATGTTGATGGTAAAACTATAGAAAAAGCAGTAATTAAAATTAAATTAGATAAATAAGGAGAAAATTAAAAATGGCAAAAATTGTTACTTTAGGCGAAATTATGTTAAGATTATCTACACCAGGTAATACACGTTTCGTTCAATCAGATTCTTTTGATGTAGTTTATGGTGGTGGTGAAGCAAACGTTGCTGTAAGCTGCGCAAACTATGGTCATGATGCATACTTTTTAAGTAAAGTACCTACTCATGAAATTGGTCAATGTGCTGTAAATGCACTTCGTCGTTATGGTGTAAATACTAAATTTATAGCTCGTGGTGGCGATAGACTAGGTATTTATTATTTAGAAACAGGTGCTTCAATGCGTGCTTCTAAAGTTATTTATGACCGTGCAAACAGCGCAATTGCTGAAGCTAGTCCTAAAGATTTTGATTTTGATGCAATTATGGAAGGCGCAGACTGGTTCCATTGGTCTGGCATTACTCCTGCTATTTCAGATAAAGCAGCTGAATTAACAAAATTAGCATGTGAAGCAGCAAAACGTCATGGTGTTACTGTATCATGTGATTTAAACTTCCGTAAAAAATTATGGACAAGTGAAAAAGCTATTTCAATCATGCGTCCTTTAATGCAATATGTAGATGTATGTATTGGTAATGAAGAAGATGCAGAATTATGTTTAGGCTTCAAACCAGATGCTGATGTTACTGGTGGTAAAACTGATGCTTCAGGATATAAAGCAATATTTAAACAAATGGCTGAAAAATTTGGTTTCAAATATGTTGTTTCTACATTAAGAGAATCATTCTCAGCTACTCATAATGGTTGGAAAGCATTAATTTATAACGGTAAAGAATTCTATGAATCTAAACGTTATGACATCAACCCTATTATTGACCGTGTTGGTGGCGGCGATTCATTTAGTGGTGGTTTAATTCATGGCTTATTAACATATCCAACTGATCAAGGTAAAGCATTAGAATTTGCTGTTGCTGCATCAGCATTAAAACACACTATCAACGGTGATTTCAACTTAGTTTCTACAGCTGAAGTAGAAGCATTAGCTGGTGGTGACGCTTCAGGTCGTGTTCAACGTTAATTAAGAGAGGTTTTTATGGAGTATTCAATTTTAGCAAATGGCATTAAGATGCCTATGGTAGGTTTAGGAACATTTAAAGCTGAAAATGGTGCATCTTGTTATGATGCTGTAATTACAGCTTTAAAGGCTGGGTATAGACATATCGACACTGCTATGGGCTATGGTAATGAAGAAAGCATTGGTAAAGCGATCGAAGATAGTGGGATAAATAGAAGTGAAATATTTATTACAACCAAACTTTATCCTGCTAAAATCGGCTATAAAAGTGCTAAAAAACATCTATTAGAATCACTTAAAAGGTTACGTACAAATTATGTAGATCTTTATTTGATTCATTGGCCAAGTGCTAATGATTTAGTTAATATACATACTTGGCAAGCATTTGAAGAATTATATGATGCTGGTTATTGTAAAGCGATTGGTGTATCTAATTTCAATATTCATCATCTTGAACATTTAATTGCTAGTGCTAGAATAAAACCAATGGTAGACCAAGTTGAATTACATCCATTTTTAACCCAAACCGCTTTAGCTAAATATTTAAAATCAGAAAATATTGCCTTAGAAGCATATGGCCCTTTTGCTAAAGGAAAGGTATTTGAAGATGAATTATTGAAGTCTTTAGCTGATAAGTATCATACTGGTATTGCTAATATTGTCGTTAGATGGGGTTTACAAAAAGATATCATAATGATTCCAAAATCAGTAACAATGAATCGTATAATTAGCAATTTTGATGTTTTCTCATTTGCCCTCACCGAATTAGAAATAAATGAAATTGATAATTTAAATTTGGGAAAAAGATTATATACCGACCCCGACAATTGTCCTTTTTGCCCTACTAAGGAGTATGAAATATGAAAATTGGTGTAAGAGTTCATGATTTAGGCCGTAACACGCCAGAAAATTTAGCAAAAACAGCTAAAAATATCGGCTTTGACGCCGTTCAATTAGTAGTTAATAAGGCTATCTTAGATGAAGGTAGCCTTCCTACTTATTTAGATGACGATAAGGTAAGAAATATTTCTAATGCCTTTATTAATGAAGGACTTGAAATAGCTATGTTAGGAGCTTATTTTAATCCAGTTCATGAAAATAAAGAAAAAGTAGCAGTTGGCATTAAAAACTTTAGTAACTTTTTACAATATGAGCATAAATTTAAAGCTCATTTTGTCGGCAGTGAAACAGGTTCATTTTCAAACGATCCATGGGTGTATCATCCTCATAATCGTACTGAAGATGGTTTTATGCAATCTGTTGATGTTTTTAGACAATTAGCTAAAGTAGCTGATAAATATGATGCAAACATAGCTCTTGAAGGAGCCTTTGGCCATGTTTGTTATGAACCTAAAATATTAAGAAGATTATATGAATTAATTGGTTCAAATAAAATATATTTTACAATTGACCTATTTAATTATTTAGATATTTCTAATTATAAGAATTATCTAGATATATTAGATGATGCTATAAGTACATTAGGGGATAGAACTGTTATCTTCCATTTAAAAGATTTTAAAATTGAAGATAATAAGCTAGTACGTGCTGATATAGGTCAAGGTATAATGGATTACAAACTCGTCTTATCTAAGATGTTAGCATGTAATCCAAATGCATATTATATATTTGAAGGCAATTCAAAAGAAGGTATGCAAGATAGTTATAATTTCATTAGAAATATAGAAAAAGAGGTTATAAAATGAAATTAGAAGTTAGATATTCCAATCATCCTAATGATTCTAAAAAATATGACACTAAAGAATTGAGAGCTAATTATTTAGTTGAAGAAGTTTTTAAAGCTGATGATATATTATTAGTATATTCACATCAAGACAGAATAATTGCTGGTGGGGTTATGCCAGTACATAAAACTTTAAAACTAGAAACTAGTGATGAATTAAGAGCAAAATATTTCTTAGAACGTCGTGAACTTGGAATAATCAACATAGGTGGTAATGGTAAAGTAGTTTTAGATGGTAAAGAATATGAAGTTAAATCTAAAGATGGTTTATATGTAGGTATGGGAACAGTAGAAGTTTTATTCAGCTCTAATGATCCTAAAAACCCAGCTAAGTTTTATATTGCTTCATGTCCTGCTCATAAAACTTATCCAACATACTATATTGATTTTGATAAGGCAAATCATCGTCCATGTGGTGAAGCTAGCACTTTAAATAAAAGAGTAATTAACCAATATATTCACCCAGATGTATGTAAATCATGTCAATTAGCAATGGGTATGACTGCTTTAGAAGAAGGCAGTGGATGGAATACTATGCCTTGTCACACTCATGAAAGAAGAATGGAAGTATATTTCTATTTTAATATTAAGCCTGGTCAAGTTGTTTTCCATATGATGGGTGAACCACAAGAAACTAGACATATTGTAATGCAAAATGAACAACTTGTAATTTCACCAAGTTGGTCTATTCATTCAGGTGTAGGTACTTCAAATTATTCTTTTATTTGGGCTATGTGTGGTGAAAACCAAGAATTTGATGATATGGACAATATTGAAAATACAGATTTAAAATAAGGAAGGAAAAATTATAATATGAATATGAATGATTTTAGATTAGATGGTAAGGTAGCTCTTATCACTGGTGCTTCATATGGCATTGGCTTTGCTATTGCTGAAGCATTTGCTGCAGCTGGTGCGACGATAGTATTTAATGATGTTAAACAAGAATTAGTAGATAAAGGTTTAGCATCATATAAAGAAAAAGGTATCAAAGCTCATGGTTATGTATGTGATGTAACTAATGAAGAAGCTGTAACTGATTTTATTGCTAAAGTTGAAAAAGAAGTTGGCGTAGTAGATATTTTAGTTAATAATGCTGGTATTATTAAACGTATTCCAATGTGTGATATGACTGCTGCTCAATGGCGCCAAGTAATTGATATCGATTTAACTGGACCATTTATTATGGCTAAAGCATGTATTCCAGCAATGGTTAAAAAAGGCCATGGTAAAATCATTAACATCTGTTCAATGATGTCAGAATTAGGTCGTGAAACAGTTAGTGCTTATGCAGCTGCTAAGGGTGGCTTAAAAATGTTAACTCGTAACATTTGTTCTGAATATGGTGGAGCTAACATTCAATGTAATGGTATTGGACCTGGTTATATTGCTACTCCTCAAACTGCTCCATTAAGAGAAAGACAAGCTGATGGTAGCCGTCATCCATTCGATCAATTCATCGTTTCTAAAACACCTGCAGGTAGATGGGGAAATGCGGAAGATTTACAAGGACCAGCAGTATTCTTAGCTAGTGATGCTTCTAACTTTGTAAATGGCCACATTCTTTATGTTGATGGTGGTATTTTAGCTTATATCGGTAAACAACCAGAATAATAGTAAATTTTAACATTGTACTAAATACAATTTTCCTTAAGAAAACAAAGGAAAATTGTATTTTTTTATTTGTTTGAGAAAACGTTTACACAAGTTAATAAAATTCAAAATATCTATTGTAATATATCACAAAAAAAGTATAATTTACATTGAATTTTTAAAGAAAGGATCATCATTGATGAACAGGAGTATATAGGTGTCTGAACCGCTAATTGAATTACAAGATTTAGAGAAATCTTATGGCGATGTTAAAGTTGTTAATAAAATTAATTTAACGATTTATAAAAATGAATTTTTAACTTTATTAGGACCATCAGGTTGTGGTAAAACTACAACATTAAGAATGCTAGCTGGGTTTGAAAAACCAGATAGCGGTAAAATTATAGTAGATAATAAAATTATAAACGAGTTACCAAGCTATGCTAGACCTATTAACACAGTCTTTCAACGTTATGCATTATTTCCTCATTTAAATGTATTCCAAAATATTGCCTTTGGAATAAAAAATAGAGGTTATAAATTTATTTTAAATTTTTATGGTGGCAAAGATAAAATAATTGCCGACATAAAAAAAGAAAATCCAAATTTAAAAAAGGTAAGTTATTTTAAAATTAAAAAACATTTAAATAAGTTGATTTCTAATTCAGTTTTCCATGCTTTAGAACAAGTTAATTTAACTGGTTTTGAAAATAGAAATATTAATCAAATGTCAGGTGGACAAATGCAAAGAATAGCTATAGCTAGAGCTATAGTACTAAAGCCTAAAATTTTATTATTAGATGAGCCATTGGCTGCACTAGATTTAAAATTAAGACAAAATATGCAATATGAGCTAAAAGAAATGCAACGTGATTTAGGTATTACTTTTATCTATGTTACTCATGATCAAGAAGAAGCCATGACAATGAGCGATAGAATAGTCGTTATGAATGGTGGTTTAATTCAACAATTAGGAAGTCCTAAAGATATATATAATGAACCTGAAAATAGATTTGTAGCTAAATTTATTGGTGAATCTAATATAATAAAAGGAATATATTTACGTAAAAATGTAGTTCGCTTTATGGATGTGGATTTTGCATGTGTAGGTTATGAATTTGCTAATAATGAAGAAGTAGATGTAGTTATAAGACCAGAAGATTTTGATGTTGTAAGTTTAGATAAAGCTAAATTAACCGGTATAGTAACATCTTCTATTTTTAAAGGTGTTCATTATGAACTTTGTGTCGACATAAATAACATTGAATTCGTGGTTCATACCTACGAAGATGTAAAAGTAGGTGAAAAAATAGGCCTTAGTGTAGATCCATATGAAATATGTTTAATGAAGGTAGACGGAACATGCAAAAAGATCGTAAGTTATTAAATAAAATTGATGAACTACCTTCACCATATAAACTAGAACATTTATCTACACCTTATAAAGTTTGGCTATATTTATTAGCATTACTACCAATGCTAATAATGATTGTCCTAATGTTTATTGATACTGAAGGTATCAGTTTAGATGAAGCAAGTTTTACATTTGAGAATTTTCTAATCTTATCAGAACAAAGCATACTAGTTGCTTTATATAATAGTTTTAAATTTAGTTTTTTAACCACTTTAATTTGTTTATTTTTTGGCTATATTATTGCCTATAGTTTATTTAAATCTAAACTAAAACATAAAGGTGGAATACTATTATTATTAATTTTACCGATGTGGACTAACATCTTATTAAGAATAGAAGCACTATCTTACTTGATGCAACCACATAATATTATAACTAATTTGTTTGGTGTAGAAGGTATTGATATATTAGGAACTGATGCGGCTATCTTAATAGGTTTAGTTTTCACATATTTACCATTCGTGATATTACCTATTTACAATGCCTTAGAAAAAATAGATCCAAGTTTAGAAGAAGCAGCCTTAGATCTTGGTATGACTGAAACAAAGAAATTTTGGAAAGTCATTTTTCCTTTATCCCTTAAAGGTTTAGTTTCTGGTTCAATTATGGTATTCTTACCATGCTTTTCTGGTTTTGCAGTTCCTAAAGTTTTAGGTGCTGGTAATGTTATCTTGATTGGTAACATAATTGAACAAAACTTTTCAAATATGAATTATAATATCGGTTCAGTTTTAGCTGTTCTAGTTTTAATTCTAATCTTAGGATCAATCCTACTTATAAATAAATTCGATAAGGAGGGTGAAACACTATTATGATTTATGAAGTTGCCCGTCTTGAGGATTATGGTTATAAGAAACATACAGTGTTTAAAATTTTATGGAAGATATTTAAAGTTTTAGCCATAATTTTTACTGTATTTATGTTATATGCTTCAATAATTATTATCGCATTACAATCATTTAATTCAAGTAGAAGTACAACTGAATTTGGCGGTTTTACTTTTAATTGGTACTTAGAAATGTTTTCTAATCGTCTTTTAACTGATGCTATTAAAAACACATTTATTACTAGCATAAGCGCCACCTTAATATCAGCAGTTTTAGGAACTTTAATTGCAGTTGGTATCTTTTATTTACCTAAGAAAAAAAGACAAAGATTATTACTTTTAAATAATATTCCATTGCTTAATGCCGATATTGTTACAGGTGTAACACTAATGCTATTATTTAGCTTACTTTTGCCAATTTTCCCTTATTTCTTTGGTTTTCCAACCCTCTTATTAGCCCATGTCTTTTTCACTTTGCCATACATTATTTTAAGTGTTATGCCTAAGTTAAAAGAAATGGATCCTAACTTGATGGATGCGGCTACTGATCTAGGAATTAAACCGCTAAAAGCAGTTCGTAAAGTTATTATACCAAGTGTTAAAAGTGGAATTTTTAGCGGCTTAGTTTTAGCATTTACAGTTTCATTTGAAGACTTTGCAATAAGCTATTTCACGACAGGTAATGGTTTTGATAATATGTCTATTTGGATTTATTCATCAATCGGAAGAAGAAGCTTATTCCCTGGTGTTTATGCTTTTTCAACTTTATTAACCGTTATTGCTATTATCTTAGTATTAATATATACCTTTAGGTTTAAAGGCAGGAAAAAACATGAAAAGAAGTATTAGTTTATTTTTTCTCTCAATATTAATATTAACCCTATCTAGTTGTAGTCAAAGAGATAGATTATTAATATTAAATTGGGGTGAATATATTAATGATGAAGTTGTAACTAAATTTGAAGAAGAATATAATTGTGATGTAATAATTTCTCTTGCTGATTCTAACGAATTATTTTATTCAAAAGTAAAATCAGGAACTACTGTTTTTGATATTGTTGTCCCTAGCGATTATATGGTAGAAAAAATGGTTGAAAATGATTTACTAGCTGAATTAGATTTTTCCCGTTTATCTAATTATAGTTATGACAAATTCTTACCAGGAGTTCAAGGTATATTAGATGATTTAGAAGCTAGAAGACCAGGTTTAACCAATTATTTCGTTCCCTATTTTTGGGGCACTTGGGGTATTATGTATAATAAATCTAATAATGATTTATTAAATGTTATAGATGAATATAAAGATAAAAGACCATGGTCATTACTATTTGATCGTAAAATATTACCTCAAGATACGCAAATTGGAATGTATGAAACACCACGTTATGCTTATACCGCAACTATGTTTTATGATAATTTAGATATCAATTTAGAAAGTGAAGAAAATTTAAATGCTTTTAAAGAAACTTTAGAAAATACCTATTTTGATATGTGGGGTACTGATACATTAAAGAAAAGCGTAGCGGCTGGAAATCTTGATTTAGCATTTATGTGGACTGGTGATTTCCTAGATATGTTATATACAGAATTAGAAGATTCAACTGATGTAACAAGTTTAGATTTTGATATTATAATACCTGATAATACGATAGCCTTTATGGATAATTTAGTAATTACAAAAAAAGCTCGTCATACTGATTTAGCATATAAATTTATAGATTTTTTACTAGATCCTGAAAATGCATATCTAAACGCAAGTGTAGTAGGTTATTGTACACCATTACAAGAAACATATGATAAAATCGTAAACTATCAAAGTGATTCTAATAATCCAGATAATGTTTGGTTAACTAATTTTGCCTATGCTGTAAAAACATATTATCCAATTTTACCTAATAAAGGTTATAAAGGTGTTGTTTTAGCAAATATTTCACGCGATTATTTAAATGAATTAACAAACATTTATAATAATGCTAAAGTTTAAATTAATACTTAGAATTAATAAAATAATAAGAGCTAAAAAGAATTAAACTTTTTAGCTCTTATTTCTATTTTAATGGACTAGCTATGATTAATTCAATAGCTAAAGGCTCTAATTCAACATCTATAATTAATTTCTTTTGATTTATGATAGTACTTGTAATAGTAGGACGACATTTAGATTTTAAATACTCGACCATTTCATTATCTAGAGGTAAATTGCCATTAGATAAAATATAATTATCATATAGATTTTCCTTTTGTGAATAAGTATATTTTTTAATTAAATATTTACCCCCTAATGTTGTAAAGGAAAAAGACAAATTTAATTTTTCTTTATTTGGGAAAACCTCATAACGATTATCATAAGCCATATTTACACCAATATTTTTGGCATAAGCATCTGAATAATGAGAATAGTTATGAATGATAATAATATAAGAATCATCTTTTTTTGTCACTAAATATTTATCACCTTTACAAATAAACTTATCACCTAACATATTCAATAAATAATAAGCATAATAAGCAGATTTTTTTAAACCGTTAAGGCTATACATACCTAAACCACCATGAAATAAATTATTAGGAAGAGTTTGTTCTTCATTTAAATCATGTAAAAGCCAATATCCTAACCCATCATATTGATTAAAAGTATCAATAATATTTTTGACAATATAGACACTCTTAAAAGAAGTATCAGACAATAAATCCCTATGACTAGTAGTAAAGCTCCATTCAGTAATATATAAAGGGACATAGTTATAACCGGTATCTTTTAAAGTGCTATGAATCCTTGTTAAAGTTTTATTAAAACTATCACTATCATTAACTAACCATAATGAGTTAGGTTTATAATTAGGTGAATTAAAAAAATCTGTTGATAATTCAATATCGTAATAATGTATTAAAATAAAATCTAAAGGCATATGAACTTCCCAGGTGAAGTTTAAAAAAGAAGATAGCCATTCTAAATCTTTTTTATATGCTGTAAAGGCAGCTGGACCACCTATTTTAGCATTTGGTAAAATTTTTCTTATAGTTTCATAGGTATTTTTATATAAAAACTTAAACTTATCATCATCCATACCAAATAAAGTGTTAGGATTTGCTGGTTCATTCCAAAGAGTAAACAGCCAATTAGATAATGTTTTTTGCCCATAACGTTCAATAATATGTTTTAATACAGCCTCAATTAAATGATTCCACTTCCGAATCGAATTAGGAAAAGAAACATTGGTTTTACCACGAAAAATGCATTTTCTAGCTTCACTTGCTAATAAACTTGGCATAAAAGAAAATTGGACTAACGGTTTTAAATTAATACTTAATATAAAATCAAAAACTTTATCTAAATAAATGAAATTATAATAGGTTTGACCATTATTATTTTCATTATAAATCATCATATCATCATCTAAAATACCGTGCATTTTAATATATTCAAAGCCAATAGTTTTTTGTACATCAATTAATGCATCCTGAATATCAGTTCTTAAAACATCGTAAGCACGACTAACACCGATAAATTTTTTGTATGTTTTAACAAATGGAGACTCATCAGTTGTATCTATTTCAATATTTTGAGCGTTAGTAGGTATGATTTTAGAAAAATTTTGAACTTGATTATCGGAATTTTCTAAAATAAATTTATTTAAATTATCTTGTAAAAAATCAGTAGATGTCTCTAAATAGTTAAATTTTACATTTTTACTAGTAAGATTTATTTTTTGTTCACGTGATAATTGTTCCTTGCGCCATATACTAGGAATAACATTATATTTTTCTTTAAAAGCAGTAGTAAAAGCTCTAGCATTAGGAAAACCATTGTTACTAGCTATTTCTTGTAATGTTAAATTTAAATTCAGTAAGTCTTCACCGGCAAATCTAAGTCTTACTTCCTTTATATAATCAGTGATAGTTAAGCCCATATTTTTTCGAAAAAGTCTTGATAAATATTGTTCTGATAAGTAGACCTTTGATGCTAAATAAGGTAAAGTTAAATCATTTTTATATTCATTATTAATTAAATTTAATAAATTATTTAATTTGTCATAATCTTCAAAGGCAAGATTCGAACTATTTGAAATGTGAAAATTAGCATACAATTCATAAATTAAATGTAATATTAAAGATTCATTAATTACATTTATATATTTTTGATTAGAAATATTATTAGAAATTATCTGGGCTATTAGTTTTTTTATATAACCATAATTTTTTTCAACATTAATATCAGTTGAATTTAGATCATATTTAGTTGTAATGAATTCTTTAGGTAGATTTTTAAATAAACTTAATTTTATTTGTAATGTTAATATACTAGTATGAGTACCTTCTAATTCATGCAGTTCATTAACGTTAAATAAAATAATATCACCTTTATGTAAAGTAGAAGTTTTAAGATTAGTTTTTGTAATAAGAGTACCGTCTAGAACTATTACTATTTCTAGTGATTGATGCCAATGTCTGCTGATATCATTGATCGTTGAAACAAACATATTAAAAGGTAAATAATCATTAAAGTTAATAACTTCATGTTGGGTGTTATTATTCATAAAATTCCTCCACATGTAAAAATTTAATATTTAATTATTATAATTATAGCATAATTTTGATTTTAATATAAAAAAAATCTAATAAAATATGTAACATTCTTTCATACATTAAAAATTTTAATATGAAAGCGATATTAAAACATACAAGAAAACGTTTTTATAGAATATAATAAGTTGTCATTAGAAGTAAGGATAATATACGAGAAAGGAGAAGAATAAATGGCAGATGAATTATTTTTAGAAGTTAAAGATATTACTAAAAAATTTGGCGATTTAGTAGCTGTTGATAATGTTAATCTTAAAATATACCGCGGCCAAATTAAAGGCTTGATCGGTGAAAATGGTTCAGGCAAATCAACTATTAGTTCAATGATAAGTGGTATACATACTATTACATCAGGATCTATTATTCTAAACGGTCAAAGCTTTAAGCCTAGTAGTCCGTTAGAAGCTAGAGAAAAAAAGATTTGTATGATTGTTCAAGAAACGGGAACGATTAATAATTTAACTGTAGCAGAAAATATTTATTTAGGTGATGAAAAAAGATTTTGTCATAAAGGAATATTAGATACTAATAAATTAAATGAATCAGCTAAACAAGCATGTATGGCTATAGGTTTAGATATAGATGTTACAAAGCCTTGTAATAATTATACTTTTGAAACTAGAAAAATGGTTGAAATAGCTAGAGCATTGGCCTATGATCCAGATTTATTCATCGTTGACGAAACCACAACTGCATTGTCACAAGATGGTCGGGAAAAAATTCATGAAATCATGGTTCAATTACGAAATGCTAATAAAGCTGTTTTATTTATTTCACATGATTTAGAAGAACTGATGGAAATATGTGATAATTTAGCTGTTTTAAGGGATGGTAAATTAATAAAAGAAATTGTTAAGTCAGATTTTAATGAGACTGAAATAAAAAACACTATGGTTGGTCGAGTAATTGAAGGCAATTATTATCGTAGTGATTATGATTATCAGACACTAGATACCGTTTCTTTAGCAGTTAAAAATCTTACAACTGATATCTTAAATAATATTAATTTAACACTTCATCAAGGTGAAATACTTGGGATTGGTGGTTTATCTGGTTGTGGAATGCATGAATTAGCTAAAGCTATCTTTGGTATGGAAAAGATAAAATCTGGTGAAATTTTAGCTTATAGTAATCCGACCATGACATTTAAAGAAAGACTTAAGATGGATTGGCTAAAATTAAGAAAAAAGCCATATGAGGCTAATGAAGAAATTAAAGAACAAAAGATTTCTTCAATTGCTGATGCATTAAGAGCTAGAATAGGCTATATTTCTAAAGATAGAGATACGGAAACTTTGATATTACCTGCATCTATAAAAGATAATTTGACTTTAAGCAATCTAGATGATTTATCAAATTTTGGTTTAATTTCTCCACATAAAGAGAAGAAATTCGCTAAAGAATTAATTGATGAATTTAGAATTAAAGCTACTTCGATGAATCAATTAGTTAAAGAATTATCAGGTGGTAATAAACAAAAGGTTTCCTTTGCAAAATGGATAGGTAACAATAGTAAAATACTAGTTTTTGATAGTCCAACTCGAGGTGTAGATGTTGGTGTTAAAACCACTATGTATCAATTGTTATATTCATTAAAAAAACAAGGGTATAGCATATTAATTGTTTCAGAAGAATTACCAGAATTAATTGGGATGTCTGATCGAATATTAATTATGAAAAATGGTGAAATTAAGAAAGAATTTTTACGCGATCCAAATTTAAAAGAAAATATGATTATCGAATATATGATTTAAGGTGAAAGTATGCAAAATAAGTTTTTAAGTAATACGTTAACCTTTGTTAGAAAACATAAAAGCTTGTTAATTCAATATGGTTGTTTAGTTCTAGTAGTTTTGATTTTCTCGATTGTTACAGGTGGAGATTTATTTTCTACTTATAATTTGAAAAATTTGGTCTACCAAACTACACCATTATTGATTATGGCAGTAGGCTTAATTTTTATATTTGCTCATGGTGGCTTTGATGTTTCGTGTGGAGCTGTTTGTGGACTGAATGCTTTAATTAGTATTTTGATTATCAATAATACTGGATCAGTATTATTAGCTCTTATATGTAATATTATAGTTTCCTTACTTTTATATTTATTTAATATTTTTATATCAATTAAATTTAAAATTATGGCTACTATTTCTAGTTTGGCAATTATGTTTATAGCTAGAGGCATAATAACGTATGTTTGTTCATTGAATAACGGTACAATTAGACTTGTTGATTATCAAGTTTTAAGTGAAATTAAAAACAATGTCATAATTCAAATTGTAGCGTGTGTAATAATTGTATTAATAGCCATTTTATTATTTTCATATACTAAAATAGGTAGACAGGCAAAGGCAATTGGTGATAATCCACTATCTGCTAGTCAGAGTGGAACAAAAGTAAATAAAGTTAAATTCATTTGCTATGCGTTTGCCGGATTATGTGTTGGTGTTGCTGGAATCTTTGTTTTAGCTAGATCAGGAAATGTAGGTAAAAACATTGGTTCTGGTAACGAAATGGATGTTATGGTTGCGATCATCTTAGGTGGTATGAGTCTTCAAGGTGGTTCAAAAACCAGATTAAGTTCAGCTATAGTTGGATGTATAACTTTAAAAGTGTTATCAACAGGAATGGCAATAGCTGGAGTACCAAATAGTTCTGTATCTTTGGTTAAAGGTATTTTGTTTATAATTATTATATTAACAACATTACGCCAACCAAAGTCAGTTAGAGAAATGCCAAGATAAAAAAGAAAGGAATGGGTAATAATTATGTTTAAAAAAATTTTGGTATTAGTTTGTTCATTATTTGCTTGTGTTATGGTAGCAAGTTGTAACAAAGAGGATGAAAAAGTTAAAATTGGTTTAGTTATGTATCAATGGACTGATACACAAGGTAAAAATATGCAAAATTATTGCAATTATTTAGAAGAAAATTTCAATGTAGAATTTGCCTATGAATCTACATATTATCAAGATGATAAACACTTAGAATGTATCGAAAATTTAATTTCTCAAGGTTGTAATGCGATTATAGCTGGTTATGACACATCACTTGAAAGTTCTATAGATACATGTAGTTCTAATGGTGTTTATTATATTGTTGCACTAGATTATATTGCAGCAGCTGATTTAGGAAGCACTAAATCTGATTATTTCTTAGGTGGTACCCAACAATTTGGTGGTGATTTAGCAGCCTTAGGTGCTGATTATGCTAAAGCTGTTATTGAGAATGATTTAACTAATGTTGGTGGTGTTTCTTTCCCAGCATGGGCATTTAATGAAGCTCCTGAAATTTATGCAGGATTTAAAGCTGCGATTGAAGCCGCAACAGATGCTACAGTAGCTGATTGTACATATGCTAATGGTTTTGATCAGACTGCTATTCAAAC
Organism: uncultured bacterium; assembly: GCA_949292525.1. Classification (GTDB taxonomy): domain Bacteria; phylum Bacillota_I; class Bacilli_A; order Acholeplasmatales; family Anaeroplasmataceae; genus CALUXS01. The sequence continues at coordinate 62,220 of CASEZJ010000010.1, forward strand.
AGCAACACAAGAAGTTTTAGCTACAGGTGTTGATGTAATCTTTGGTATGAGCTCAGGTATTGATTATGTATATCCAGAAATAAGAGATACAGATGTTAAATTAGTTTCAATGGGTTATGATGATTCAGTTGCAAGTTTAATGGATAGCGGAAAATTAATTGCTGCTGGTAACAATAATCATGCAGCTTGTATAGCTTCTTGTTTTGTTCGTATTATGAATGGAATTAGTGGTAAACAATATAAAGATGCAGCAGATGGAGAATATAATCGCGATGGTATTATTAATGGTGTAGCATCTTACCCTGTTATAACAAACAAAGATGAATTAAATGATTATAAAACATATATTGTTACTGAAGATCTAGCAAACGGTCCTGTTACAGCAGATGAATTAAAAGAAGTAATGTTAGATTATAATGAAAATGCTACCTTAGCGGCTTTAAATGAATTAACAAATCGTACTTTAGCAGAAGTAAAAGCTGCAAGATCTTAAGGTGTAATTATGAAAAGCAAATTGATTAAAATAAGTACTAATTATGCTAAAACTTTAATATTTCCAGTTGGTCTATATTTAATCTTTGCTATCCTTGCTTTAGCTTTAAAGAACAATTTATTCTTTTCTAGTTCAATTACTAGTAACATATTTATAGATAGCGTATCGCAATCTTTAATGGCTCTTGCGGTAGCTATCCCCCTTTCTGGGGGAAGATGGGATTTTGCCCCTGGTATTATTGCCATATTAGGTGCTATTATCGGTATTAATTTAGGCATTAGCATGCATGCAAATGTTTTTGTAATATTACTTTTATGCATCATATCTACAACTATATTAGCTTTAATTGAAGGTCTATTATATGTTTTTATTAAGGTTCCTAATATGATTATTTCATTAGGTGTAGTAATGGTATATGAAGCCTTAACTGCCATTTTATATAATGGTGCTGGTGTTAATATTTTTTCATTAGATGTAGAATATGCTAATCAAATATTAGTTTTAAGCGAACAACCATGGTGTTATTTAATTTTATTTGTAATAATGGCAGTTGTCTGGTTTTTATTATATAAAACAAAATTTGGTGCTGATACAAAATCCTTACAAATGAATCCTAGAATAGCTATAAATAATGGCGTAAATGAAAAGAAAAACATTATTATAACTTATATAATTGTCGGAGTATTATTAGGCTTTGTAGCTTTATTTAATGCATCTAAAGCTAAAGTTGAACCAACTAATAATTTAAATAGTGCCTCATTAATGTATAGTTCAATGACACCTGTACTTATTGGATTATTCTTAGCTAATTATTCAAATATGCCTTGGGGTATATTAATGGGTGCTATAGGAATGAACTGTTTAACATATGGTATGCAAAGCTTTGGCGTAGATAGTTCAATTCAAACTATTATCACAGGTTTAGTAATAGTTGCCGTTATGGCGTATACCGCAAATAAGGGTGTATTAGATAATTTCTTAAATCAATTTAAAAAGAAGAAGAACAAAGGTGTTAATAATGTTACAGAATGATTTTAAAAATAAGCCCTTCTATTTAAATAATGAAGATATTAAATGGGTAAATGAAACATTTGCTAATATGTCAACTTTAGATAAAATTGGACAATTATTCTTTTTAGTAAGTTATCGTAATGATGAAGAATTCTTTAGACATATTGCTTGCGATTTAAAAGTAGGCGGTATGATGTGTAGAACGATGTCTAAAGAAGATTTAATAAAATCAATTAGTTCATTACAAAGTAAAGCTAAGATTCCGCTTTTCATAGCGGCAAATTTAGAAGCTGGGCTAAATTGTTAGGAAAGGTTTGTGCAGAAGAAGCAAAAGCAGTTGGAGCTAATTTTGCTTTTGCTCCTGTTTGTGATATTGATATGAATTTTAGAAATCCTATTACCAATACTAGAACTTTTGGTTCTAACAAAGAGACAGTTTTAGAATATGCTAACAGCTATATGCAAGAAGTTCAAGCATATAATATGTTAACATCAATTAAACATTTCCCTGGTGATGGGGTAGATGAACGAGATCAACATTTATTAACATCAATAAATGAACTATCATGTGCTAAGTGGGACAAAACATACGGATATGTTTATAAAAATTTAATTAAAAACGGAGCTAAAGCTGTTATGGTTGGTCATATAATGCAACCTTCTTACACAAAGCATTTTAATCCTAATATAGCAGATGAAGATATAATGCCAGCCACCTTAAGCAAAGAACTTTTACAAGATTTATTAAGAAAAAAATTAGGCTTTAAAGGCTTAGTATTAACTGATGCAACTACAATGACAGGTTTTTGTCAAGCAATGCCTAGAGATAAGGCTGTACCTCTAGCAATTGAATATGGTTGTGATATGTTTTTATTTACCAAAAATTTAGAAGAAGACTTTAAATTTATGGTGGATGGTTTTAATAATAATTTATTATCTGAAAAAAGATTAAATGAGGCAGTTATGCGAATTTTAGCTGCAAAAGCATCTATAGGATTACATAAAAACAATAATCTTCCAACTCTAGAAAATGCTGATAAAATCATAGCTAAACAAGAATTTAAAGATATAGCTTATAAAATCGCTAATGAATCGATTACATTAGTTAAAAACAAAGAAAATATAATTCCATTAAATAAAAATAAAATAAAAAATATTCTAGTTTATGAAATTGAAAGTGGGGCAAATGCCCTAGGCTATGACAGAGCTGTTGGAATGACAGATAAATTCATAGAACTGCTAGAAGCTGAAGGTTTTACTGTTACAAAATTCACTCCCGGCGATCGGTACGAAGGCAAACAATCAAAATTTAAAGATATGGTAGATAGTTATGATTTAATGATTTATATAGCTAATTTAGCTACTAAATCTAATCAAACTACAGTGCGGATTGAATGGGCAAATCCAATGGGTATGAATTGCCCAATATATATTCATTCAGTCCCAACCATTTTCATTTCTCTAGAAAATCCATATCATCTATTAGATGTTCCCCGCATTAAAACCTATATTAATACATATTTCAGCAATGATTATACATTAGAATTATTAGTTGATAAATTATTTGGCAGAAGCAAATTCACAGGTATATCTCCTGTTGATGCATTCTGTGGTAAATGGGATACTAAATTATAGGAGGATGTTATGATTAATTTAAGTGTAAAATTATTAGATAATTCTAACGCCACTTTGAATACCTATATACTAGAACGTCAAGAATATGGTCGTAAAGACATTTTACGACCCGCAATGATTGTTTGTCCAGGTGGTGGGTATTCATTTGTAAGTCAAAATGAAGGTGAACCAGTAGCCTTAGCCTTTGCTCGTGATGGTTATCATACATTTGTACTAAAATATTCAACTGGCATCACCAATCCTTTTCCGCAAGCTTTAACCGAATTAGCTGCTGCCTATTTATATGTATATAATAATGCCGATAAATATTTTATTGATCGTAATAAAATAAGTGTATGTGGTTTTAGTGCTGGAGGTCACTTAGTTTTAAGTTTAGCCACTTTCTTTAATGCTGATTTTTTAACTAAAAAATTTAATGTGGATGAAAAAACTCTAAAACCATTTAGTGTTATTGCAGGCTATCCTGCCGTTTCACTAAGGAACTACCCAAATAAATCAGAAGAAAGTAAAGAAAGAATTAAAGAATTAATAGCAAAAGGCTTAATGGGTGATTTTGGCCCTCACAGTATAATTCAAATTGTGACGGGTAAAGAAAATTATAGTGAATCAGATTTAGCAAAAGTTAATTTATTAAATCATGTTCATGCTAATATGCCACCAATTTTCTTATTTGGTAGTAATCAAGATCAAGTTATATACCCAACAGATATTTTAGAATATGCACTAAAATTAAAAAAATTAAATAACGAATTTGAACTACATTTATATAACAGAGGTAATCACGGTCTAGCTTTATACGATCATACTATGGCTGATCCATGTCAATTAATTAATATGCATTGTAATACATGGGTTAATGAAGCATTATTATGGCTAAAAGAAAATGGTGTAAAAAATGATTAAAGGAATAATATTTGATTTAGATGGTGTAATAACATCAACTGATGAACTACATTATGAAGCTTGGCAAGCTTTAGCACTAAAACTTGGAATAACAAATTTCACTAAAGAAGATAATTTAAGACAACGTGGTGTTTCTAGATTAGAAAGTTTAGAAGTAGTCCTAGAAAAAACAACAAATAAATATAGTGCTGAAGAAAAAATAGCTCTTGCAGACTATAAAAATGAGATTTATAAAAAATTACTAGAGAAAATGGATTCTTCATATCTAAGTAAAGAAGTGAAGGAAACACTTGAAGAGTTAAAAAAACAAGGCTATAAATTAGCTATTGGTTCATCAAGTAAAAATACAAAAACAATTTTAAATAAAATAGGTTTAGGTAATTTCTTTGATGCGATTAGCGATGGGAATAACATAACAAAATCTAAACCTGATCCAGAAGTATTCATTAAAGCAGCTGAAATGTTAAATTTAAACCCTAGTAATTGTTTAGTTATTGAGGATGCAAATTCTGGCATTGATGCAGCTAATAGTGGCAATTTTATTAGCGTAGGAATAGGTCCCGCTAGTAATTATCTTAAAGCCAAAATAAAAATTAAATCTTTTAAAGACATATTGAATATTGTAAATGAATAAAAAAAGATTCAAGGCACTAATAAGGCTTTGAATCTTTTTTACTATTCAATTTTTATTTTCATCTAATAAGTATAATATTTGTAAAAAATTGACAAAAAACAAATATAATGTTATAATTTTATCGAAAATTAAGTTGTTTCATTCAAAAGAAATAAAATATCCGAATATAGTTTTATATTTTTTTAAAAAAGCAAAAACATGTTAGAAAGAATGATTTAAAATGTTAAAAAACAAAATTTTATTCGGTTTTATATATAGATATTGCCTCGTTGACGAATGAACATCTATGTAGTAGTAACCTAATAAAAAACGATGATCATATTTGCGGCTGCTCATTAGATAATCACAATCATTCTTTTTCATCTTATAGAGCAGTAGATGATATGTTTCATTCAGCTATTTGTAATCAATGTCACAAAGATATAAGAAATAAACATATATATACATCATCGATTGCTAAGGCAAAGTGCAAATATTGTGGATTTTTAAGTGATGATAAATATACACCAATAATTTGGAAAACTAGGAGGAAAGAAGATGAAAAAGATACTAATAGTGCTTAGTTTTATTTCGCTCTATTTAATAGGTTGTAATAAAGTAACAGTTGATTTAGAAAATGAAGTTAAAGAAGAATATTTATATTTGGTAGAAAATGATAACAATTATCAATATATTGATTTAGCTGGTGAAACCTATTATACATTTGCTAAAAACGAATTAAATGATAAAACAAATAGAACAATTAATAAAAACAAAGGTTTTATATCTTTAAAATCAGGTAATTATTTTACCGATAATTCAAAAACTTTAACAAAAACCACTGAGCATTACACTCCAATTAGAGCAAAAAACAATTTAGATATATATATGTATCGAAAAGATAATGAATATTTTGATTTAACTTTTTCTAAAATTAACAATTTAGACAATTATCAAGTAATAACAACAATAGTTGATAATGTTTTATTAGCATATTCGGAAAATGACAATAAGTCCATGTTTATTACCCCAGACGGAAAGCAATATGGTAATATCGAAGGCTATGTGATTAAACCAGTAATAGGTGTACCAATACCAAGTATAGGCATTATTGAAGCAGATGATGGTAAATATTTTTATCAAAGTAGAGATGAAAATATGATTAAATTATTTGATGAAAACTTCGGATTAGTAGGTGTTTTAAATAATAATTCTTTTTATCTATTAGAAAATAATGCTCAAGAAAGAGATGGCTCATATTATTTTATAGCTAATAGTATGAATCCACATACTTATAAATTAGAAAATATGTTGATATTTGAATCGGATATACCTTCAGATTTACCTGATATAATAGGACTAGATAAAGAAACTAAATATATTAACACTCTTAGTGTAAATACATATTATTTATTTAGCTTAAATGGCTTTATATATGGCTTAGATTATAAAAAAAGCATTTCTACAAATGAATATGAATATCAAATTTCTAAATATGACAAAAATATAAATAGAATTGATACCTATATCAGTAGAGTAAAGTATAGCAGTAATAGGGAAAATTATGAGTTAAATTATGATCCTTACACTAAAAAAGTTGAATATGTTGAAAAAGGTCAATATATTATAAACGGAATAAAATATAATGGAGTTGTTGAAAGATTTTTGGTTAATGAAACGCTATATTTATATGTGCCTGGCGAAAATACTTTATACGAATATAATGATGAAATGCTTCATATCTATAATAATGTTTTATATTGTAATACAACGGATAATAATGTTTATTATATGTCAAAACTTACTGATCTCTATTTTATAACTAATAATTCATTATACTTAGTTTATACTTCAAAAAAAGAATTTGAGTTCGATATAGATTTAGTTAACGTAGATAAAGTATATGGAATTCATAATGAAGTATTTATAGCATCAAATGGTGATACTTTATATATTAACTTAGAAAATAATTTAACTGATGTTTATAAAGGTACACTTACTCTAACTAATTTAGATAAGTGGTATATGTAAATGAATTTACCCCAACCTAGAGTCAAATAATTTAGGTTGGGGAAGTTTTATTTTTAAAAAACATTTAAAAAGTGAAAAAAGTGAAAAAAGTGAAAATTTCAATAAAAAGCTCGAATAAAATCGTATTTTTAATGCATAAAAAAATAATGTGTAGTAAAATATTAAATTCTTGCAGAAAATTTAATTAAACCACACATTATACTAATTAAATTCTAAATAAAAAAATCATTAGAATTTATTAAATTTCTTAGTGGCGTTTCCGAAAGGATTCGAACCTTCGACCCACGGCTTAGAAGGCCGTTGCTCTATCCAGCTGAGCTACGGAAACAACGCTCGTTTATTATATAATAATTGAAACAATTTGTAAATAGCAATTGCATAAAATTTATTTTTTTTATATAATGACGGAAGGAGATGATTTTAATGAACAATATTGATAAAATTAAAGAACTACAAGAGGAATTATCCGGTATATTATTTAGTGTTGACCAGTTATTAAAAGATAAATTAGAAACAGAAACTAGATTTATTGATGAATTAAAGAAAGAATATATTGAAAATTTAAATTTAGGTGTTAGCATAACAATTTTTAAGGAAATATTAAAATTACATGATGAAGGTAAGACTAATGATGAAATCAAAAAAAGTTTAGTACCTTTAAAAAATAATACTGGTAAAAGAGTTGCATACATTAATAACCAAATGCGAGCTGCTAGAGATATTAAGCAAGCTAAAGATAAATATTCAATTGAACAACTAAATGAATTTAGCAATACGTATGCTGAGGTATTAAGAACATATCATCCGTTAATAACATTAACAAATGATCGTATTTCTATCACTACATTTAACACTTTACGTCAGTTTTATATGGTTTCTAATATCGATGCTTTTAATGGGGTTTTTAAAGAACATCCAATTCCTCTTCATGAATTCCCTAATCAAGAAAGAGCAATACAAATTTATGAAGCAAATATTAAATTATATAAAGAGCAATTAGCGAAAATTAAAACTGATGATAAAATTGTTAAAATGAAAGAAATAATAAATGATGATGCCTTAATAGCTAGAGAAGAAACAGCTTTAAGACAACAAAACTATAAATTAAAACAAGATTTTAATAATTTAAAAACTAAAATTCAATCTGCATTCCCTGAAGGAATAAATGATATTCTTAAATAGTTTTTTTAATTAATTCAGGATTTGAATCAAGATAGTAATCAACAGCTTTCAAATAATCTAGTCTAGGATTATAGCCTTCTTTAATTAGTAGGCTATTTTCTTTTATTTCAAGATAAGTTATTGATTTTCTACCGTCATTTTCCATTCTATGCCAAAACTTTTCTAAGGCTTTAATCGGTAATAAATAGTTTTCTGAATAATGATTCCAAGCTATTATTATAAATCCTATTCCTCCATGTTCATAAATATTAAGTAAATGTTTATATTGATGAGGATGAATATTAGCAAGTGGAAAAGCTGTTTTATTATGATTTTCTTTAGCCTCAAAATCGATATAATATCCTTTATATATACCATTATAATCAGTAGTTGATGGCGTTTTGTAATATGCTTCAGTTATAACTGCTTTACTACGCATCGGGTAATCAACTTTAACGATTTGCACAGGTGTTGGTTTTTTATAGATCACAGCTAAGTCTTTTGTTAAGTAATACAAATTAGTGGCATTAATTTCCTCTTCTAATTGCATACCTAAATTAGCTTTGTTTATAAAATTACTTGTTTGTGTTTTCTTAGTTGGAAAGTTCATAAAATCACCTTAATAATTATAAAATAAAGCAATGGAAATAGCTACATTTTTTACTAAAATGCTTTCATTTTTTAAAACAGTATTTATTTTTTTAATAAAAATCATTATAATTATTACGTAGGAGGTATAGAAAAATGGCAGATGTAAAAAAAGTAAAGGTTGTTTTTAACATTACTTCACCAGTTAAATTAGATTGTGTATACGTGTGTGGTAATTTAGCAGAATTAGGTGAATGGAATGCTAAAAAAGCTATTAAAGCAGTCTATGATGCAGAAAATGAATGCTATAGCGTTTCTAAAATGTTACCTTTAGGTCAAGAAGTTTCTTACAAAGTGTTAGCGAATAAAGAATGGGCTAATGTAGAAGCGGCTGAATGTGGTTGGGATGTTGACAATCACTATTTCGTAGTTGAAAAAGGACATGTTGAAACAGTTTATGTAGCTTGCTTTAAGTAACAATAAAAAAGCCAAATTTAAATGGCTTTTTTTATTGCAAATTTTGCCATTTTTTAATATAATGAATTAGAATTATTCGTTGCAAGGAGATGATATTTTGTCACAAATTTTATTTTATGCTTTAGGTGGCTTACAAGAAGATGGGAAGAATTTATATTGTATAGAAGTAGATAAACATATATATATATTAGATGCTGGTTCTAAAACCCCTTCAATGGAGTTACATGGTGTTGATTTAATAGTTCCAGATATATCTTATTTAATAGAAAACAAAAAAAGAATCGCAGGTCTATTTTTAACCCATGCTCATGATGAGCATATTGGTTCTGTATATCAAATAATAAGAGACATTAATCCTAAAATATATGGTTCTAAATTTACAATGGAAGTATTAAAAGATAAGCTTATTAAAGATGGTATTAATTTTAATGAAGAGAATCTAATCACTGTTAAATCAAGATCAACTTTAGAAATAAATAATTTAAAAATTAGATTTTTTGAATTAGCTCATAATATTCCTGATTGTTGTGGTATAGACATTTTAACTAATGATGGTAATATCGTTTATACAGGTAATTTTAATTTTGATCAAAATGCTAAAGTTGATTATGCTGCTATGTTTAGAAACCTAGCCGTTTTTTCAAAAGAAAAAGTATTGTTATTATTATCTGAAGCATTAGGTGCTACAAATGCTTCTAATCGGGGCACAATATTAGAATTTAAGACCCGTATGAATTCAATTTTAGCTTCTAGTCCAGGTCGAGTTATATTTAGTTTATATTCTTCAGATATATTAAGAATTCAACAGATCATCAATATAGCGATTGATAATCATAAAAAGGTTGCTTTATTAGGTAAAAAAACACAACGTTTATTAGCTAAAGCTATTGAACTTGGTTATTTACATATACCAGAAGAATATAATGTTAATCTACGTTATATTGATGAAAAAAATGATAACAATGATAAAGATTTAGTGGTTTTAGTAACTGGTGAAAGACATGAACCTTTCTTTATGCTTCAACGTATGAGCAAAAGAATTGATCGTTTGATTCATATGGAAAAAGATGACACTGTTATCGTCTTAACTAATCCATTATTAGGAACAGAAAAAATGTCTGCTAGAACGCTAGATATAATTTATAAAGTAACAAGCAAAGTATATACATTTAAACAAGAATTATTACCACCTGTTAATGCATCAAGAGAAGAAATCAAAGAAATGATTAATATATTAAAGCCTAAATATATCATACCAGTTATAGGTGAATACCGTCATCTTTACGCACTTGAAGTTGTCGCTGATTGTGTTGGTTATACTAAAAACAACACTTTGATCATGGATTTAGGTGATGTTGCTGAATTTAATAATGGTAGGTATGTTGGTATTACTAAAAGTGTACCTGTAGGTGAAGTAATGTTAGATGGTAAAGCTTTTGGTGATATTGGTGATGTGGTTATGCATGATCGTGAGCTTTTAGCTAATGATGGGGTACTTATTATATCATCTAACATTAATGCGAGAAGTAAGAAAATATTAACTGGCCCAGATATTGTAACTAAAGGTTTTATGTATGATAATGAAAATTTAAATTTATTTGACAAAATAAAACAAACTTTTGTTGATATTTCAAATGTATATTTAGCTCAAAAATTTATTAATTGGTCAGATTTTAAAAATGAATTACGTGGTCAAATTGCTTCATTAATATATAAAGAAACAAGAAGAAGCCCAATTATAATTCCAGTTTTAATATCAACAGATTTAGAAAAGCCTCTAGATTAGAGGCTTTTTAATTGTTTATTTATTTTAGTTAAGTATTCCTTTAAAGCTATTTCATATTTACTATTAGTTTTAGGTTCATAATAAACATGATTTTTTAATTCATCTGGTAAATATTGTTGTAAAACAAAGTCATTTGGATAATCATGAGGATATTTATAATTTGCTCCCCCTTTTATTTCTTTATTTAAAATATGAGGTGGGATATTTTTAGATTTAAGATTGATTAAATCTTGATTGGCCTTATCAATAGCTAAATATGTTGAATTAGATTTTGGACTTGATGCTAAATCCACCACCGCAAAACTAAGTGGAATCCGCGCTTCAGGCAAACCAACTTTTAATGCTACTTCGCACGCTGCTAAAACACGGGGACCTACATTAGGGTTTCCCATACCAATATCTTCATATGCTGATATCATTAACCTTCTCGTTAGCATTAATAAATCTTCACAGGCTAAAAATCTAACTAAATAATGGAGACTTGCATCTACATCACTACCGCGAATTGATTTAATTAGGGCTGATAAAATATCATAATAATTTTCACCCTTACCATCAACCGCAATCGTTTTATATCCTATAACATCTTTAGCATGTTCTAAATCTCTTATATCTTCATTTATTAAAGATACAGCTTCTAACATATTTAATGCTGTTCTAACTTCTAATGATGCTGCTTGAACAATATAATCATAAATCCTAGTATCAGATATTTTAATATTTTCTTTATCGGCAACTTTTTTTAAAAGCAAGATTAAATCATTAGCTGTTAATTCATGCATTTTATAAATATGTAAACGCGACCTAATAGCTGGATTTATTACTCGATAAGGATTCTCAGTAGTAAGTCCAATAATTATTAGACTACCATCTTCTAAATAAGGTAGAAGATAGTCTTGAATATCCTTTTTCATGCGATGAATCTCATCAATTATTAAAACTACAAACTCATAAAATTTACGAGCTTCAACAATATCTTTTAAATCAGCTTTATTATCGGTTGAAGCATTGAAAGTAAATGCTTGTAAACCGTATTTATCTTTAATTATATTCGCAATAGTTGTTTTGCCACAACCAGCAGGACCATATAATATAAAAGAATATAATCGACCTTTTAAAAGCATATTACTAATAATTCCATTATTACCAACTAAATGGTCTTGGCCGATAACTTCACTGAAATTTTTAGGACGAACACGATAAGCAAGTGGTTGCATAAAATACCTCCAAATAAGCTATTTATTTAAAAATTATATCACATTTTATTTATTATTTAAATCTTTCATGTTATAATAAAACGAAATGGAGTTGACATTATGAATTTAGAGAAATATATAGCAAAAATACCTAATTTTCCTAAACAAGGTATTGTTTTTTTAGATATTACTCCGCTATTAGCAGATAATAATGCCTATAGTTATGCAACAAATAAATTAGTTGAATATGCAAAAAGCAAAAACGCAAACGTTATTGTTTCGCCTGAAGCTAGAGGATTTATGGTTGGTTGTCCGGTTGCTTATAAAGCAAATATTGGCTTTGTACCAGTTAGAAAACCATCTAAATTACCACGCGAGGTAGTTTCAGTCGATTATGATTTAGAATATGGTACAAACACATTATCTATGCACAAAGATGCAATTAAAAAAGGAGATAAAGTACTTATCGTCGATGATCTTTTAGCTACTGGCGGGACTGTTCTTGCCTCAGCTAAACTAGTCGAAGAATTAGGTGGAGAAGTAGTAGGTTGTGCCTTTTATATTGAATTAACAGATTTAGAAGGCCGTAAATTATTAGAAAAATATGATGTAATGTCATTATTAAAAATGAAAGAAGAATTATAAAAAAAGGAGGTTTATTATGGATAACATTAGTTTTAAAGACTTATTAAATAAAGTTACTACGTATATCCATAATGAAACTGACCTCAAAAGGATATACGAAGCTTACGAATTTGCTGATGAAAAACATCAAGGGCAAATGCGTAAATCTGGTGATCCTTATATTACTCATCCTCTTCATGTAGCTATTATTTTAGCTGAATTACATGTTGGTCCTGATACTATAATTGCTGGTTTACTTCATGATGTTGTAGAAGATACAAATGTAATTCTTGATGAAATAAGTAAGAAATTTGGTTCTGATGTTGCGGGAATGGTTGATGGTGTAACTAAATTAACAATGATGAAATTTACATCATTAGAGGAAAAACAAGCTGAAAATCAACAAAAAATGTTATTAGCAATGGGTAAGGATATTAGAGTTATCGTTGTAAAATTAGCTGATAGATTACATAATATTCGAACTATTGATGCGCAAAATCCAGAAAAAAGAGCTAGAATTTGTAAAGAAACTTTAGAAATATATGCTCCTTTAGCTCATCGGTTAGGTATGTTTAAGATTAAAGCTGAATTAGAAGATAGATCACTTAGATATACCGATCCTGATATGTTTAAAAAGATTGAAGAAGATATTTCTAAAACCAATTCAGCTCGTCTTGAAAATATTGATCATATCATTGATGAAATTAAAGCTTATTTAAAAGAAGAAAAAGTAGCTCCAATTGAAATTAAAGGTAGAGTTAAAAATATCTATTCAATTTATAAAAAAATGATTAACCAACATAAAGAATTTGAAGATATATATGATGTACTAGCGATTAGGATTATCGTTGACACAATTGATAATTGTTACCGTGTATTAGGATTAATCCATGCTAAATACACCCCTGTTCCTAAACGATTCAAAGATTATATAGCCGTTCCTAAGCCTAATATGTATCAAAGTTTACATACAACTGTAATTAGTTCAGGCGGTTTAACATTTGAAGTTCAAATTAGAACTAAAGAAATGGATAATGTAGCTGAATTAGGTATCGCCGCTCATTGGGCATATAAGGAAAATGTAACTTACTCTAAGGAAAAAGAACAATTTGAAATAGCTTCTAAATTAAAATGGTATGCCGAATTATTAAAGTTCAATGAAGAAGATAAAGATGATTCTGATCCTAAAACATTTGTTGACAGCATTAGAAAAGATATTTTAACAACTTCAGTATATGTCTACACCCCAACCGGAGATGTAATCGACCTCCCTAAAGGGGCTACACCATTAGATCTAGCCTATAAAATTCATACTGAATTAGGTAATACGATGATTGGAGCCTTAGTTAATAAAAGAATTGTTCCGCTAGATTATGAATTACAAAATGGCGATATAGTTTCAATTCGAACAAATAAAAACTCGCAAGGCCCATCAGCAAGTTGGTTAAAAATTGCTAAAACAACTCATGCTAGACATAAAATTAAATCGTTTTTAAATAAACAAAATAAAGATATTCTTTTAGAATCTGGTAAACGACAACTAGAAGAAGAATTCCAAAATCAAAGAATTTATAATTACGATTTAAAAGATGATTTTGTAAGTAAAACATTTGGTAAAAATAATATAAACTCCCTAAATGAATTATATATAGAACTTGGTAAAGGTACGCTATCTGAAAAAACAGTTGTTAATAAATATTTAGGAGAAGTAAAAAAAGATAAAGAAACCATAATTCAACAATCAATAGCCAAATTCAATCGTAACCAAAAACACATCTCAGAAACTGGGGTTATTGTTGAAGGTTTATCGAATCCGCAAATTAAATTAGCTGTTTGTTGTAATCCTGTACCAGGTGATCCAATAGTTGGTTATATTACTAAGGGAAGTGGAATAGTTGTTCATCATGCCGATTGTAAAAACTTAGCAAATTTAGCTAAAGAACGTCTAATAAATTTAATATGGGATAATAATATAACTAGGAAATACCCAGTAGCATTAAAAATAAATGCTAGTAATAATATGCAATTACTTGGCGATGTAATGACTACATTGTCTAGTTTAAATATTAATGTAAGTAGTTTAAATGTTAAAAATAATATAAACACTTTAGAAACTATAATTAAGATTAAAATAATTGTTTTAAATTTAGCTGATTTGAATAACGTTATCGCTAATCTTAAGAAAATATCAGCTATTCATGAAATAACACGTGAGGGATTATGAGAGTAGTTATTCAAAGAGTAAAAGAAGCAAAATGTATAATTAATAAAGAAATTTATCAAGCTATTAATGAAGGTTTTTTACTACTTGTAGGCTTTACTGAAGGTGATGATATTGATATTTTACCCTATTTTGTGAAAAAAATTACTAAAATGCGTATTTTTAGTGATAATTTTGGTAAATTAAACTTATCAATTAGCGATATTCGTGGTAAAATATTATCAATAAGTCAATTTACTCTATATGCATGGCCATATAATGGAAATCGACCATCTTTTACTAAAGCTTTAGAATATAATAAAGCTAGTAGTTTATATGCTAAATTTAATGAATTATTAAATGCCGAAGTTGAGACTAAGGCAGGAATATTCGGAGCCGATATGCAAATAGAATTAATTAATGACGGACCAGTAACTATTTTATTAGATTCCGCAGACATCAAGGAGGTACAACATGGAAAATAAAACAGTTTATCATTTTTTAGGGAAGGAATATAACGATATTAAAAGCTTCGCGCAGGCATTAGCTAGTAATTATGCTGATGGTATTAACTTTATTTTTGAACCTGAATTTTTAAATCAATTCACTGATTCTTATTTAAAAGGTCGTCTATTAGCAGAACAAAAAAGATCATATTATGCCACTAGTGCTTTTGCTGCTACTATTTATCTTTTAGATAAAGATTTAGGTTTAGTAGTTAACGGTAAATGTTTAAGAAACTATTATGATGTAGCTTGTGCATTAGATGAAGATATTATTCGCCAAGCTGTAATCCATTTATTTGTTGACCATACTATAAGCCATACTTTAGGTATGTCTGATAATTCTTTACCTAACATATTTGAAATTGAAAATAATATTAATAATCCAGCCGTTGTAAAATATTTCCAACTATTCTATGATGGTCGTTATAAAGAAGAAGATGTTCATGGCTATAAGGCTCTAGATTATTATTTAATGCAATCTATATCAGATATTGAACCTTTTGCGGCATATCAAGAACAAATGCATGATCCTGAGTTTGAAGCTATATTATGTCATCGTTATGGTGTAGCTAAGGTTTTAAATTTATATAGTGAACATGATTGTGAATATGTTGTTTTAAATTCATTAGGTGATGATATTACTATTCCATTAAATCCAATTGCTGATTCTGGTATGCATTTCCATTTCTTTATGACAAAGAAATATTATCGCAATTATCGCTTTAAACGCTTTACAAGAAAGATTAAACGTGCAGGTAAAAAAGTTGCTAAACGCTTTAAAAATTCTCCTAATCTTGAATTAACTGATAATCAAAAATATTTTGATTTATATAATTTCTTAGTTAGAGCCTATGATTTAGGTTTAGTTAAAGCTAAAAAGGCAGAATATGAATTGAATTTAATATATAAAATGATGCGTACAAATAAAGAATATATGTATAAATTAGTAGTTAAAAATCCATCTATGATGCCTGAAAAAGAACCATTAAATAAGAAAGATTTAAAATTAGCAAAGAAAGAATTAAAGAAAGAAATAAAGTCATATTTAAAAAATGAATTACATGAATATTTAAGAAAAATGGAATAGCAATATTCCTTTTTTCTATGAAAGGACTAATAAGATGAAAATATACTTAATAAGCTTAGGCTGTGCTAAAAATAGAGTAGATAGTGAACTAATAATAGGTTTATTAGAAAAAAATAAAGCCATCTTAGTAGATGAGCCAAATGAAGCTGATTTATTAATGGTAAATACATGTGCATTTATAGAAAGTGCGAGAAAAGAGGCTATTGATACTATTTTAAGTTTAGCAGATTATAAGACTGCCAATAAAAAACTAATTGTATGTGGTTGCTTACCTCAAAGATATGATAATTTAGTTCAATTATTACCTGAAGTTGATGCCTTTATTCCAATTAAGGATTATCCTAATTTTAATAAAATAATAAGTAATCTTTTTAAATCAGATTATCAAGGTGAATTATCATTTTTAAACAAACATGTATCAACACCTAATTATATGCGCTATATTAAAATCTCGGAAGGTTGTTTAAACCATTGTGCTTTTTGTGCTATCCCTTTAATTAGAGGCAAATTAAAATCAAGGCCAATTGAAAGTATAGTTAGTGAAGTTAGTCAAGCAGTTAAAAATAAAGCTTATGAAATTAATTTAATAAGTCAAGATACAACTAGATATGGCTATGATTTATATAATGAAAATAGTATAGTTAATTTATTAGCCGAAATAGTTAAAATACCAGGTGACTTTAAAGTAAGATTACTTTATTTATATCCTGATATTGTTAGTGATTCACTAATTCAATTTATTAAAAACAATCCAAAAATTATGCCTTATTTTGACATTCCTATTCAACATAGTGAAGATGATTTATTAAAGGCTATGAATAGACGCGGTAATAAAGAATATTTATTAGAACTTTTTAGTAAGATAAAAAAAGAAATTCCTAACGCAATTATAAGGACTACTTTAATTGTTGGTTTTCCTGGGGAAACAGATTTAGATATTACTAATTTGCTTGAATTTATAAAAGATGTTAAATTTGATCGTCTTGGAGCTTTTACTTATTCTAAAGAAGAAGGAACTAAAGGTGCTTTAATGCCGAATCAAATTAAAGAACGAGTAAAAAAAGCCCGTTATAATGAAGTTATGACAATCCAAGAAGATATTGCTAGAAAAAAACAAGAAGCATATATTAACAGTGTAATTGATGATTGTTTTATAACCGGTTATGATGAAGAAAATTTAATGTATCTAGCAAGAAACTATATGTATGCGCCTGATGATATCGATGGAGTTATTTACGTAGCGGCTAAAGAAGAACATAAATTGGGTGATTTGGTTAAAATTCGGGTTAAAGATGCTGATGCTTATAGTTTAGTTGGAGAAGAAATATGAAACTAAATGTCGTGTTATTTGAACCAGAAATCCCACAAAACACGGGTAATATTATGCGTAGTTGTGTGGGTTTTGATGCTAAACTACATTTAATAAAACCTTATGGTTTTAGTTTAGATGAAAAACATTTAAAAAGAGCAAGATTAGACTATTTTAAATATTTAGAATATGAAGAATATGATAGTTTAACTGATTTTCTCGCTAAAAACCAAGGTGAGTTTTATATTTTATCTCGTTATGGTCATAAAAGTCCAAAAGAAATAGATTTTACAAAAACCACAAAAGATATTTACTTAATCTTTGGTAAGGAAAGTACAGGTTTACCATATGAATTTATTGCAGCAAACTTAGATAAAACCTTTAGAATACCAACTACTAATAAGGTTAGAAGTTTAAATTTATCTAATTGTGTTGCAATAATGCTTTATTTAGCAAGTTCAAGTATTGTAAACCCTAATTTAATAGACCATGAACCTGATTCTTTAAAAGGAGAATTTTTCATTGATCAATTTAAGCACGAGGAGGTGTAATTTTGTTTGATTCAATAATAATTGGTATGGGCCCTGCAGGTATAGAAGCAGGAATATATTTAAAAAGATATGGCTTAAACGCCTTAGTTATAGGTAAAGATTTAGGAGCATTAGAAAAAGCTCATGAAATCGAAAACTATTATGGGGTAGGCAAAATATCCGGTATAGACCTAGCTAAAAACTCTTTAAAAAATGCCCTTAATTTAGAAGTTATGATTAATAAAGATGAAGTTATAGCTATTGAATATGGTGACAATTGTTTTATCGTAAAAACAACTAAAAATGAATATCAAGCTAAAACTATTTTAATAGCTACCGGTAAAGCAAGAAATAGTTTTCAATTAGCTAAAGAATATGAAGGCAAGGGCGTATCTTATTGTGCTACATGTGATGGTTTCTTTTATCGCAAGAAAAAAATTGGTATAGTCGGTTATAATGAATATATGTTAAGTGAATTAAATGCCTTATTACCACTTACTAAAGATATTACTGTCTTTACAAATGGAGAAACATTAAATGTTAATATACCAAATGCTATACCTGTTGTTACTACTAAAATAACTAAATTAGGTGGTAGTGATAAATTACAATTTGTTATATGCGAAGACAAAGAATATCAATTAGACGGATTATTTATCGCCTTAGGTAGTCAAAACGCCTTCACTTTAGCTAAACATTTAGGCTTAGAGATTAATAATAATAATCTTGTCGTAAACAAAAATTACATGACTAATATTCCTGGTATTTTTGCGGCTGGTGATGTAATTGGTGGCTTATTACAAGTAGTTAAGGCTGCTAGTGATGGGGCTAATGCAGCATATAATATTAAAGAATATTTGAGGTTACAAAATGACTAGAATTGGTGTAATAGGTTTAGGTTATGCTGGAGCTGCAATTTGCCATGCTTTAATAAATGATTCTTTAATTGATGAATTATATATTTATGATATAAATAAAGATTTATTAATGGCTCAAAGAAATGATTTAGCGCAAGCTGCAATGATTAATTGCAAGATTGTAAAAGTTTTACCAGCAACACTTGAAGATTTATATTCAACTGATATTTTAATAAATACCGCTTCAGCAAAAGTTACAACTTCTGATCGCATGGCTGAGCTAATTGCTAATAAGCCGCTAATTTTAGATTTATTTAAACACTTCATTGGCTATAAAGGTCTTATTTTAAATATAACAAATCCTTGTGAAATTATTACTAAATTAATTGTTGATGCTACTAAAATTGAACCTAAAAGAGTATTAGGAAGTGGAACAATATTAGACTCCATTCGCTTAAAGTGGGCCATCAGCAACACTTATAATATCGATCCACATTTAGTTGATGCCTACGCATTTGGTGAACATGGTGTTGATTTAATTTATGCATTTAGTAATACAACTATTGCTAAAAAACCATTTTTTACCTACTTAAATGAGCACAACTTAAATTATGATGAAGAAGCGTTTAAGGATGCGGTTGTTAAAGCTGGTTCTAACATATTTAAGGTTAAACAAAGAACTGAATATGGTATAGCAAATTGTATAAATTTTATAATTCGAAATATTATTAACGAAACTAAAACCATTTTATGTATTGATGCCCCTACTATTTATAATGGTAAGCTCATATATACAGCTAGACCTGTAATTGTCTTATCTAATGGCTATTTAAAGGACGCAGATTTTTCATTTAGTGAAGAAGAAATAAATAAATATAAGCAAGTAGAAGCAAAATTCTATCAGGTTTTATATTTAAATTAAGTATTAAATGTGATAAAATAGTCCCACAAAAGAAGGGAATGATATAAATGAATAACATATGGCATTCAATCGACGACGATCGAATTAAAACAGAAGATTTTATAGTTTGTGTAGAAATCCCAAAAGGGAGTAAGAAGAAATATGAGTTAGATAAAGAGACAGGTTTAATTATTTTAGACCGCGTTTTATATACTTCTACTCACTATCCTGCAAATTATGGTTTTATACCACGTACTTATTCCCAAGACCACGATCCATTAGATGTTTTAGTTTTATGTAGTGAAATACTAGATCCACTTGTTTTAGTACGCTGTTATCCAATTGGGGTTGTAAAAATGATTGATAACGATGAAGTTGATGAGAAAATCATTGCCATACCTTTTGGTGACCCTTCATTCAATTCATATACCGATATTAGTGAGTTACCAACTCATCAATTTAATGAAATTCGTCACTTTTTTACAGTTTATAAGCAACTAGAAGATAAAGAAACTAGCGTTCTTGAAGTCTTAGGTCGTAAAGATGCGATTAAAGTTATTGATGATTCAATCAAAGCTTATAACGAATTATATATAAATAGAAATTAAGGAGAAAAATATGCCACTTACTGCAGGAATAGTAGGTTTACCTAATGTAGGTAAATCTACTTTATTTAATGCTATAACTAAATCCCAAGTTTTAGCTGCTAATTATCCATTCGCAACAATAGAACCTAATGTTGGGATTGTTGCCGTACCTGATGAAAGACTAGAAGTTTTAACTAAAATGTATAATCCTAAAAAAAGCACTCCCGTAACTTGTGAATTTACCGATATTGCCGGACTTGTTAAAGGTGCTTCAAAAGGTGAAGGTTTAGGTAATCAATTTTTAGCTAATATTAGAAATTGTGATGCAATCTTACAAGTTGTTAGATGCTTCAAAGATTCTAATGTAGTTCATGTTGAAGGTTCTATCGATCCAGTTCGCGATGCTAAAATCATCAATTTAGAATTAATCTTAGCTGATCTGGATGTCGTTAGTAAAAGAATACCAAAATTAGAAAAAAAAGCTCAAACTAAAACTGATGATGCTCCATTTGAGTATGAATTATTAAAAAGAATTGAAGCTACACTTATAAATGAAATGCCAGTTAGGAGTATGAATTTTTCAGAAACAGAATTAAAATATGTTAAAAATTATAGTTTGTTAACAGCTAAGCCATTCATGTATATTGCTAATATTAAAGATGATTTTTTAACATCACCAGAAGATGATGAAGTATATAAATCATTTAAACAGTATGCACTAAATGAAGGTTCAATGATCTGTCCGATTAGTGCAGAGATAGAAAGTGAATTAGCAAGCTTATCTGATGAAGATGAAAAAGAATTTTTAGCAGAATTAGGTCTTGCCGAACCAGGTTTAAACAGACTAATTAAAGAAACCTATAAATTACTTGGTTACCAAACTTTCTTCACAACTGGACCTGATGAATGTCGGGCATGGACTTTTAAAAAAGGAATGAAAGCACCAGAATGTGCAGGGGTTATTCATACAGATTTTGAAAAAGGTTTTATTAAAGCAGAAACTGTATCATATAACGATTTAGTTTCATCTGGTACCTATCTAAAAGCTCGTAAAGCTGGTTTAGTAAGACAAGAAGGCAAAGATTATGTCGTTCAAGATGGCGATATAATGTTATTTAAATTTAATGTAACAAAGTAACTTCGGTTACTTTTTTCTTTACATTAATGCCTTAAATAAGTATAATAAGTAGCGC
The DNA here is from genome assembly GCA_949292525.1 of uncultured bacterium. Lineage (GTDB taxonomy): Bacteria > Bacillota_I > Bacilli_A > Acholeplasmatales > Anaeroplasmataceae > CALUXS01. The sequence goes on from CASEZJ010000010.1 coordinate 83,908, forward strand.
TATGGGGATCTTTATGACCTCAAGAGAAAGGAAAAAAATATGAATAATTTAATGAAAATTAAAAAACTAGTAGGAATAGGTGTCTTACTAGCATTAGTTGTTATCTTACAACTTATTTCAAACTATATTTCATTTGGACCTGTAAATATTACACTAGCCCTAATTCCCTTAACTATGGGTGCTATCTTATATGGTCCTATAACTGGTATGGTCTTAGGTATGGCAATGGGAGCTATTATATTGGTTGCTCCTGGCACAACATTTTTCTTAAGCTTTAATGTTGGGCTTACGGTTTTACTATGTTTAGTTAAAACCGGGGTTGCTGGTTTAATTGCTGGCTTGATATTTAATGGTATAACCGCAATTAAAGTTGATCAAAAGTATAAAAATCCTAAATTTGCTACATCTATTATAACTAGTGCTTTAATTACCCCTGTTTTAAATACTGGTATCTTTATTTTAGGTGCAACTTTTATGTTTACTAATTTATATTCTGAAAGTGGTAATTTAGGTGAAGCATTTAGTTTAGTTATTGCTGCTACGTTTACGACTAATTTTTTAATTGAATTTTTAGTAAGTGCTATTTGTAGTCCAGCTTTAGTATATTTAGTTAAAGTTTTAGCTCATCAATCTAATCTTGGTTTTCAAAATAAATTTGATTTATATATCGAAGACAAGAAAGAAGAAATCACATTTGCTGATGTTGATAGCGATAAATTATTTAAATAGGTGAAATATGCATTTATTAATTGATATTGGTAATTCTTCAATATTTTTAGGAGTTGAAGAAAATAAAAAAATAATTAAATCTTTTAGAGTTAATAGTGATGTTAATAAATCAGCTGATGAATATTTACTAATTTTAGCCCCACTATTAGCTAAATATAATATTGATGATGTCTTAATATGTAGTGTAGTCCCAATTTTAACTAGTACAATTAAAAAAGGAATAAAAATTTTATTAAACATCGAATCAAAAATCATGGGTTATGGCATGAAAACTGGCCTAAATATAAAAACAGATGAACCTAAAGGTGTAGGTTCTGATCTAATAGCTTGCAGTATAGCCGCATTAAACCATTATGATGAATGTTTAATTTTAGATTTAGGTACAGCTACTAAATATTTATATGTAACTAATAATAGTCTAGTTGGGGTAGTAATAGGCCCTGGTGTAGCAGTATCTACAAAGGCAATGATCACCCATGCGGCATTATTACCAAATATCGAATTAGTAGCACCTAAAAAGGTTTTAAACACAAGTACAGTTCCATGTATGCAATCAGGTATAATTTATGGATTTAGTTCAATGATCGATGGAATGATTTCTAAAATTAAAACTGAATTGAATAAACCTAATTTAAAAATTATAGCTACTGGTGGTTTAGCAAAACTTATTATCCCATTATGTAATGAACAAATTGCAATCTATGAAGACTTAATTTTAGAAGGTTTAATAACAATTTATTATAAAAATATCTAGTTTTTAGATATTTTTTTCTTTTTGTTGAAAGCCTTTTCAAAATATGCTAAAATTAAAAAAGAAAGAGGTAAATAGAGATGAATTATTTAGAAAAATATGACTTATGGGCTAATTATAAAGATTTAGCTGCCGACTTAAAAGCTGAATTAAATAAAATGGATGATAAAGCAAAACAAGAAGCATTTACTACAGATTTAGAATTTGGTACTGGTGGCCTACGTGGTATATTAGGAGCTGGTACAAATAGGATGAACGTATATATTGTAGCTAAGGCTACATTAGGTTTTGGTCGCTATTTAGAAACTTTTAAAGATGCACATCAAAGAGGTGTAGCAATTTCTTTTGATAACCGCCATTATTCAAAAGAATTTTCACGGATGTCTGCAGAAGTACTAGCTACATTAGGCTTTAAAGTTTATTTATTTGAAGCTTTAAGACCTACTCCTGAATTATCATTTGCAGTAAGACATTTTGGTTGTGTTGGTGGTATTATGATTACGGCAAGCCATAATCCAAAAGAATATAATGGTTATAAAATTTATGATGAAACAGGATGTCAATTAGTTCCTAAAGAAGCTGATAAAGTTATATCTGAAATAAATAAAATAACAGATTACTTCGCAATTGATCACAGTAAGAATCATGATTTAATACAAATTATTGGTAAAGATGTCGATGATATTTACATTAATGAAGTTAAAAAAATAGTTTTAAGACCTAATTTACCTAAAAACTTTAAAATGGTATATACACCATTACATGGTACAGGCCAAGTTTTTGCGGTTGATGTATTACGTTCATGTGGTTATGACGTTACACCTGTAGCTAGTCAAATGACATGTGACCCTGATTTTAGCGGCGTTAAAACTTCTAACCCTGAAAATAAAGAAGCATTTGATGAAGGTATAGAATTAGCAAGTCAAATCGGAGCTGACATCGTTTTAGCTACTGACCCTGATGCAGATAGATTAGGAATAGCTGTTTTACATAATGGTAAATATCATTTATTTACAGGAAATCAAACCGCAGCTTTAGTTTTAAATTATATTTTAATGACTAGAAAAGAATTAAATACCCTACCAAAAGATGGTTATGTATTTACAACAAATGTATCTTCAAGCCTTCCAGTTATGATTGCTAAAAAATATGGCATGAAGGTTGAAATAACTTTAACTGGTTTCAAATTCATAGGTGAAAAAGCTCGTGAAATGGAACAAGGTAAAGGCACATATGTATTTGGTTTTGAAGAATCATATGGTTGTTTAGTAAGTCCTATTGTAAGAGATAAAGACTCTATTCAAGCAATTTTAATGTTATCTGAAACAGCAGCTTATTACAAAACTAAAGGTATGGATCTTTATGATGCTTTAGAATCTATTTATAAAGAATATGGCTATTATAAAGAAGGAATCACTAATATAGTTCTAAAAGGTTTAGATGGTACTAAAAAAATCAATTTAATTATGGATTATTTCCGTAATAATGACATTGAATTAAACGGATTTAAAATCCTAGTTAAAGATGATGTAAAATTAGGTGTAAGTACTAATCTAGAAACAAATGAAAAAACACCTATTAATTTACCAAAATCTAATGTAATTAAATATTATTTACCTGATGATACTTGGTTCGTATTACGTCCAAGCGGAACGGAACCAAAACTAAAAGTTTATTATGGAGTTAAAGCTTCTAGTGAACAAGCTGCAGATGAAAAAGTTCAAAAACTATCTGATGCAGTATTAGCAATTGTTAATAAAATATAAAATGCAGTTTTCTGCATTTTTTATTTTAAGCAAATTAATTAACAAGGATAAATTAACGTACTATAATATATTTTGTTTAAATAAATGTAAAAAACATAACGAATATATTATAATATAATCCGAGGCGATAAAATGAATATTATTAAAAACAAAAATTTTCAAAGTGAAAGAAGTTTATATCATTTAGTAGATACAATAGTAGATAATTGCACATTTAAAGGCGAAGAAGATGGTGAATCTCCTTTAAAAGAAGGAAGAAATATTACAGTAAAAAATAGTTATATTGATTTAAGATATCCTCTATGGCATGATCAAAACCTAATTATGGATAATGTAGAATTAACCATTAATAGTAGAGCAAGTTTATGGTATTCTAAAAATATTAAAATCTCAAATTCTAAACTACATGGTATAAAAGCTATAAGAGAATGCGAAAACATAAATATTAATAACTGCGATATAATCTCAGATGAATTTGCTTGGCGTAATAACAATCTTAATATTTCTGATTCAAAACTAGTTGGTGTTTATGCTTTCTTTGAAACTAATAATATTAACATCAACAATTTAACGTTTACTGGTAAATATTCATTCCAATACGTTGAAAATATGCAAATTAAAAACTCCAATTTTGATACAAAAGATGCCTTTTGGCATGCTAAAAATGTTGAAGTATATGATACTGTATTAAAAGGTGAATACTTAGCTTGGTATTCCGAAAATTTAACTTTAATCAATTGTACTATTATTGGAACCCAACCATTTTGTTATTGCAAAAACTTAAAACTTGTAAATTGTAAAATGATTGATTGTGATTTAGCATTTGAATATAGTGATGTAAAAGCCGATATTATAGGTGATATAGTAAGTGTTAAAAATGTCGGTAGTGGTTATGTTAATTGCGATCATACAGTTGTTATAAATGAAGATGCTATATATCCGCTTAATGGTATTGTAAATATGAAAAAATAGGTGCTTTTATTAGCACCTATTATTTTTGTAAAACAAAGTTTTTAAATTTTTGCATTTCATCATAATCTTTAAAAATAGCAATATAAAATTCATTACCCAAAGCACTAGATAAAATATCAGCCATACGATCATGAACCTTTATATGTTCGTGATAATTATATAATATACTAGCAGTAGAATTAACATAATTTAAACGATCACGTCTACCAACATATATACAATAAAATTTATCTTTATTTAAATCAACTGTAGTTTTATTATAGCACATTACATCTGCCCAAATTTTATACGTATCAACTGATGCCGCAAAATTAATCATATCAGGGGTATATCCACCAGGTGGACGCATATTAACTTCAAGCGCTACAATGTCACCTACTTTACCTAAACCTTTTTTAGCTTTTGTAAGACGGAAAAATTCTAGGTGGAAGAAACGCTTTTGAATGTTAAATGCTTTTAATACAGCTTGACCTTTTTCATAAACATCACGGGGAACTTCCTTATTAACATAATAAGTAACCTCTAAATTTTCATTAACAATATCCATTATTGAAGGAGGGAAAATCTCATTATCGCAAAATACAACATTGTTAAATTCATCACATATACCATCAAAAGAAATAATATTACCTTCAATAAATTCTTCTAATAAATAAGGAATAGTGTAATGATGATTATGAAAATTAATAAGATCGGTATCATTCTTAATTTTAAAAGTTTCAGCCGCACCTACACCAACATCAGGTTTAGCAACTATTGGATAACCTACTAATTCAACAAATTTTAAATCATCCTCTAATGTGCTAGAAATTTTATAGCGTGCACAAGGAACACCGGCTTTTTCATAGTATTTTTTCATATGTGATTTTGATGTGAATTCAATCACATTTTTAAATTTTGGGCCCCAAATATTAAAATCTTCACGCAATTTTGAGTCTTGTCTAAGCCAATATTCATTATTAGATTCTAAATAATCTATTTTGCCATACTTAAACGCAAAAAAGGCCACAGCTTTATAAACATCTTCATATACCTCTAAATTAGGTAAATAATAATATTCAGTTAAAGCATCTTTACAAACGTTATCTAAATCGTTATATGGTGTGTCACCAATACCTAATACATTTACACCGTTATCTCTTAATTTTTGACAAAAACGATAGTATGTCTTAGGAAATTGGGGTGAAATAAATATAAAATTCATAATATTAACCTCCCAAGTGCTTAATAAATTTATGATTAGTTATCATCATTTAAATTATACCATAATTTTTTTAAATATGTATTTAAATAATCAAATATTGCAAAAAAAAATAAATAAGTGTATTATTATAAGTAAGATTTTGAAAGTTTTGGTTAGTTTTTATAGAAAGCTTCATTCTTTCAAAAAGTAGAATAAAAGGCTTCTAGACTTAGTAAATAAAAGTGCTGACAGTATTTATCTATTTAATTATATCAGATATTAAATATAGGAGCTATTATTCTTGTTTACTAGAATCAAGATAAAAAATAACTAGAATCTTAGAAATGTAAGAGTAAACATTTCTTACATTTACTATAATACGAGGAGTAAAGACGATGTTAAATAAAGAAGAAATTAAAAAAGTCTTGTTAGAAGCTGTAAAAACCGGCTGTGATTTTGCTGAACTTTATTTAGAAGATACAATTGATAATAATATTACAATGACTTCGTATAAAGTAAACAGCATAAATAATTCCAATATTTATGGAGCTGGATTACGCTTATTAAAAAATGATGATGAAGTATATGGCTATACAAATGATGTAAGCTTAGATGGATTACTTAATTTAGCAAAAGAATTAAGTGGTTTTTATAATTATGAAAAAATCATCAATGATTTTGCTTTTAATGATACATATGTTAAACAAAATACAATAATTCCTAAATTAAGTATTGATGAAGATATAAATAAAAAGATCGAATATTTAAAGAGTGCTTCAAAAGGTGCTTTAGAATACGATCCTATTATTATTCAAGCTGTAGCTAATGTAAAAGAACATATTCAACACATTTTAGTCGCTAATACAAATGGTGTATTTAAAACAGATATTAGAAATAATATTAGATATGGTATAACTTGTATAGCTGAAAATAAAAATGGTAAGCAACAAGGACATTATAATTATGGTGGTAACTTTGGTCTTGATCATTATGTTGATTTTGATTTTTATGCCTTAGGTCAAAAAGCGGCTAAAAGTGCTATAACAATGCTTAATGCCCCGCAAATTAAAGGTGGAATTTATGATGTTGTAATTAACAATGATTTTGGTGGGGTTATTTTCCATGAAGCCTGTGGCCATGCCTTAGAAGCTTCAAGCGTGGCAAGAGGTTTGTCTGTTTTCACGAATAAATTAGGTCAAAAAATAGCTGCTGATTGTGTAACAGCTATCGATGATGGAACTATTCCTAATGAATGGGGTAGTTTAAATATTGATGATGAAGGTCATGCGACACAAAAGAATGTTTTAATAGAAAATGGAATTTTAAAATCATATATGGTTGATTTTAAAAATGCAAGAATTATGAATCTTGAACCAACTGGCTCAGGTAGAAGACAAAGTTATCGTTTTAAACCAACTTCAAGAATGACTAATACCTATATTGCAAATGGTAAATATACTTTTGATGAAATTATTAAAAACACAAAATATGGCTTGTTTGCGAAAGAATTAGGTGGCGGTTCTGTTAATCCAGCTACAGGGGAATACAATTTTGCTGTTAATGAAGGTTATTTAATTGAAGATGGTAAAATTACAACTCCAGTTAGAGGTGCAACACTTATTGGTAAGGGTAATGAAACCTTATTAAATATTGATATGGTTGGTAATAATCAAACATTTGGTTATGGTATGTGTGGTTCTTCATCTGGTTCAATACCTGCATGTGTTGGTCAACCAACAATTAGGGTTAAGAATATGACTGTTGGTGGTAATGGAGGTAAGTAGAATGGATTTTAAATTATTACAAAAAGAAGCAAATAAAGCTGGTATTAAAGCAATCGAATTATATGAAAAACAAGATAAGAAGATAAATATTAGTGCTTTCGATAATCAAATCAATGAAAAAACTGAAGCTAATACTAAAGTTTTTGCGATAAGAGGAGAATATAATAATCAATTAGCTACAATTTATACAGAAAAAGATGATGATAATGAAATTCCTAATCTAATTAAAAGGTTAATCGAAGTCGCGAGTCATTTAACTAATGATGAGCCATATTTTATCTATCCTGGAGATAATGACTATGCCACAGTAGAATTACCAATTAATGATTTTGAAAAATTATCATTAGCTGAAAAAAGTGATGTTTTATTAAAAATAACTACGATGTTAAAAGCTAAAACTAGTCTTTATTTTCATGGTGAAGCTGAATATGAAGAAATTAGTGGAAAAATAACAATTATTAACTCTAATGGCTTAGATGTTACAAAAGAATATAAATATGCTTTGTTATATGGTGCTATTATCATCAAAAATGATAACGAGATGAAAAATGGTTATGAAGTTAAATACTTAAGATCATTTAAAGATTTAGATTTAGATAGTTTTACAGATAAAATAGTTGATAAAGCTGTTAGTCAAATTAATGCTAAATCTATTAAATCTGGTGCCTATAAAGTTGTTATTCAAAATAATGTTTTAAATAATTTAATGGGAGCTTTTGTTAATAATTTTAGTGCCCTAAAAGTAAAACATAAAATGTCATTCTTAGAAAATAAATTAAATAAACAAGTATTTGGTAAAAATATTAATTTAATTGATGATCCATTTTATAAAGATGCACCTATGATTGATACATTTGATGATGAAGGTGTTAGCACCAAACTTAAAGAAGTTGTAAAAGATGGAGTATTACAAACCTACCTTCATAATCTTTCAACCGCGAGTCATTATAATGTTTTACCAACTGGTAATGGCTTTAAAACTAGTCCAAGTGGAGATGTAGATATTTATCCATGTAATCTATATCTTGAAGGTGGTAATAAAAATTTCGCTGAACTATTAGAAACGGTAAATGACGGCGTTTTAATCACTAGTGTAAATGGTCTACATGCCGGTGTAAACCCAATTAGTGGTGATTTTAATCTTCAATGTTCAGGTTATTTAATTAAAGAAGGCAAAAGAGATTTACCTATTACACTAATAGTTTTATCAGGTAATTTTATTGATATGTTAAACAATATCAGTGAAATTGCTAATGACAATTATTATTTTAACGGTATGACAATGCCTTCAGTTTATGTAAAATCTATGAATATATCAGGTAATTAAATGAAAAAAAGAAAAGAAAAAATTGAAGTTGAAGTAAAAGCTGTACCAGAAACAGAAGTAAAAAGCAGTCTAACAAACCCAATACATGGTATTAAATTTTGGCTTTTTACAATTGGGGCAGCATTATTATTAGTAATGGGAATCTGGATTTTAGTTGATCATGATTTTGGTTCAAGTTTAGCGGTAGCTTTTACCGGTATTGTTATTATAATCTTTGGTATAGTTAGAATTATTCCTTTAGTTAAATCACGTAAGACTGGTTTAGCTAAATTTACTAGTGCTTTAGAAATAATTATTAACATTTTATTAGGTATATTTTTAATTTTTGGGGCTACTAAAATTAAAGATAATAGTGATATTGGTAATTTCGTTGCAAAAAATTATCGTTTCTTCCTCGGATTTGTATTTTATGCTAAAGCTGTTTTCTATTTTATTAATACGAGTTTATTAAAAGAAGAAACTAACAAATTTGAATTTTGGCTTCATATCTTAATTATCACTATCGCAGTTGTAATATTCGCAACTAATTTTGATGCCAAAGATTTAGCTATTTTTATTGCGATATTAGCTTTATTATGTGCTGTATTTTTAATCGGTATGTCTGGTGGTTCTTATTATAATTACCGTAAAACCATTAATAAAAAAGTAAAAAAAGAAAAAGATAATGAAGACCAAGATGAAGATAATAAAGAAGAGAATATAATTCTACCAACTGATGAAGAACAAACTAATAATACTTATGTAAATTAATGGGCAACTTCGGTTGCCTTTTATTTTTAAGTTATATTATATATAAATTTATAATAAAATATTACTAAATTTGTGATTATAAGTGCTTATTTTAAGTGAAAAAACTTTGCAATTCATTTCTTAATATGGTATAATTTTCATTGTTATGAAAGGATTGAATATTACCTGTCTTTAGGATCTTATCGTTTTTTCGGTTGTTAAGCTATATCAAACTCGACATTCAAAATGTTGTCTACATCTTTTTTAGATAAGTAGACATTA
>CASEZJ010000011.1 GCA_949292525.1 uncultured bacterium
TCTATAGTTTTTTTATAAACTAAGTTTACAAATAATAAAAAGTGATTACTTTACAACTATAATAAGTTGAAAAAATAATCACTTTGTCAACGGTCTGAGCTGTCTAGAAAAGACAGCTTATTTTATGGGTATAATTGCTAGCAATTTAATTCTTATTATTGTATAATTTGCAAGGAAAGAAGTGAAAAATATGACAAATATATTAGAAATAAAAGATTTATATGTTAAAGTACCGGAAAAAGAAATTTTAAAAGGTTTAAACTTAACTATTAAAACAGGTGAAATTCATGCGATTATGGGGCCTAATGGTACAGGTAAATCTACGCTTGCTTCAGTTGTAATGGGGAAGGAGAATTATCAAGTTACTAGTGGTGATATCTTATTTGATAATGAATCATTATTACCTTTAAAGGTTGATGAAAGGGCCAGAAAAGGTATATTTTTAGCTTATCAAAATCCAGAAGAAGTTAGTGGTGTAACAAATTCTGATTTTGTAAGACAGGCTATGAAGGCTTGTACTGGTAAGGATATTAATTTATTTTCTTTTATCCGCAAATATGAAAAAGCTTGTAAAGATTTAAAAATGCCTGATGATTTAGCTCATCGTTATTTAAATGAAGGCTTTTCAGGGGGAGAGAAAAAACGTAATGAAATTTTACAAATGAAAATGTTAGAACCAAAATTTGCCATATTAGATGAAATAGATTCAGGGTTAGATGTTGATGCTTTAAGAATTGTTGGAGAAAACGTATACGATATGGTTAATGAAAACTTAGGCGTTTTACTGATAACTCACTATGAAAGATTACTAGATTATATTAAACCTGATTTTGTTCATGTTATGATTAATGGTAAAATCGTTATGACTGGTGGTCATGAATTAATTGAAAAAATTGATCGTGAAGGTTATGATTGGGTTAAAGATGAATTAGGCCTAGAAATAGAAGATGAAGAAGAAACAAGAACTCATGCTATATTAGGCTCATGTGCTCATGCAGGTAAGAGTAATGAATAGAGTAGTGATTGAAGAAACTAATTCTGATGTTTTTTATGAATTGAATGAAAACGAAGAATTAACTTATATTGCTTTAAAAAGCATTAATGAAAGAAAATTTATATTAAATAGTGGATCAAAATTAAACTATATTAATATTAATTTTAATAATGTTGATGATAATTTAGAAGTTTTATTAACAGGTGAAAATGCGGTTTTTGATGGTAAAACTTTAACAGTAGGAAATAAAGGTAATTTTATTTTCAAACAAAATATATGTCATAAAGCTAAACAAACTAGATCTAATATAACCAATTTAGCAATCGCCTTAGGTGATGCTGTAATTAAATATGAAACAACAGGTCATATTTTAAATAAAATGAGTAAGTCTTATTGTCGTCAATTAGCTAAAGGAATTATTGTTAACAATGATGCTAAAATAAGTGCATTACCTATTTTATTAATAGATGAAAATGATGTTTTTGCTTATCATGGCGCAGCTATTGGTAAAATTAATGATGATGAATTATTTTATTTAATGAGTAGAGGTTTAACTAAGGATGAAGCCATATCGTTATTAGTTAAAGCCTTGATTAATCCGATTTTAGATGTTCTACCAACTAATATTAAATCTAATATTAGTGAAGAGCTAGAAAAGAGAATAAAAATATGATCGATGTAAAAAAAATAAGAAAAGATTTCTTAGTATATGATAAATATAAAGACTTATGTTATTTAGATAGTGCAGCATCAGCATTAAAATTAAATTCTGTTAATGAATCAATATATAATTATATGGCATATAATGGTACTAATGTTCATCGCGGAGTTTATAAATTGTCATATGAAGCAACAAACATGTATGAAGAAACAAGAGATGTAGTAGCTAATTTCATCAATGCTAAAAGTGATGAAATAGTGTTTACGAGAGGAGCTTCAGATGCACTAAATTTAGTTGCTTTAAGCTATGGTTTTAATTTTTTAAATGAAGGTGATGAAATTATATCATCAGAACTAGAACATCATTCTAGTCAAATGCCATGGTTAAATGTAGCTTTAAAGAAAAATTGTAAAATTAAATATATTCCTTTAGAAAACAATCAAATAACAGTAGAAAATTTTCAAAAAGTTTTAACAAATAAGACAAAAGTGGTAGCATTAACTCATGTATCAAACGTATTAGGTTATGTAACACCAATCAAAGAAATAATTAAATTAGCTCATAACGTAGGAGCAATTGTGATTGTTGATGCTGCCCAAAGCATTCCGCATATGCCGGTTGACGTTAAAGACTTAGATTGTGATTTTTTGGCTTTTTCAGGCCATAAAATAATGGGACCTACAGGTGTAGGTGTCTTGTATGGAAAATATAAGCTATTAGAGATGTTACCACCAGTTGAATTTGGTGGTGATATGGCTGAAGATGTCTATACTACTCATATGAGCTATAAAGACGCACCTTATAAATTTGAAACTGGTACGCCGATGATAGCTGAAGTAATAGCTTTAAAAGATGCAATTAAATATTTACAAAATATTGGTTTAAACAATGTTTATGAACATGAAAAGCATTTAAAAGATTTAGCTATAGCTGAACTTAAAAAATTAGATGATGTTGAAATTTATAATTCTGATTCTCCTACTGGAATAATAAGCTTTAATATAAAGGGGTGCCATCCACATGATGCTGCTTCAGTTTATGATAAAAACAATGTTTGCCTAAGAGCTGGTCATCATTGTGCGGAATTGGTAATGCATCATTTAAATGTAGTAGGGACTTTAAGAGCTTCATTTTATATTTATAATGATGAAGAAGATGTAAAGCGATTTATAGATTCAACAAAAGAAGCATGTGATTTCTTTAGAATGTTTAGGGAGGATTAAAATGAAGTTAGAAGATTTATATCGTCAAGTTATAATGGATCACTATAAGAATCCTCGTAATAAAGGTTTAGTTAACGAAAAAGGCTTTAAAGAAGTACATTTACATAATCCTTCATGTGGTGATGATGTTACAATTGAAGTAAAAGTTGAAGATGGTACTGTTAAAAGTATTAAACATGATGGAACGGGATGTTCTATTTGTTGTTCATCAGCTTCAGTAATGTCAGAAACATTAGCAGGAAAAAAAGTGGATGAAGCTAAAGATTTAATTAATGATTTCTTTGAAATGATTCAAGGAAATGAAATTAAAGAAGCTCAAGAGGAAGCTTTAGGCGAAGCCTTAGCATATAAAGGTGTTTCCCAATTTCCGGCACGAATAAAATGTGCAACTTTAGCTTGGAAGGCTTGTGAAAAAGCTTTAGAAGATGGTGATGATAATGAATGATGAAAAAATAATTGAAGATTATAAATATGGCTTTAAAACAGAAGTAAATCCTTATTTAACATCTGGTAAAGGCTTAAATGAAGATGTTATTAGATTTATTTCAGCAGCAAAATCAGAGCCTCAATTTATGCTCAATTATCGTTTAGAGAGCTATAAAAGCTTTTTAAAATTACAAAATCCTAAATGGGGACCTGATTTATCTAATATTGATTTTGATGAATATACATATTATGTAAAAAGTACAAAAAATCAAGCTAATGACTGGGAAAATGTTCCAACTAAAATCAAAGACACCTTTGCAAAACTTGGTATACCTGAGGCAGAAGCTAAATATTTATCAGGGACATCTACTCAATTTGAATCTGAAGTTGTTTATCATAAAAATCTTAAAGAATTAGATGAATTAGGAGTCATATTTTGTGACACTGACACAGCCTTAAAAAAATATCCAGAATTATTTAAAAAGTATTTTGGTACAATTGTTCCTAAAACAGATAATAAATACGCAGCTTTAAATAGTGCGGTATGGTCAGGTGGTTCTTTTATCTATGTACCTAAAGGAGTAAAAGTAGATAAACCAGTTCAATCATATTTTAGAATTAATTCTGAAAAAGTTGGTCAATTTGAACGCACTTTAATTATCGTTGATGATGATGCGTCTATACATTATGTTGAAGGTTGTACAGCCCCTATTTATTCTAAAGACAGTTTACATGCGGCAGTTGTTGAAATATATGTAGGAAAAAATGCAAAATGTCGTTACTCAACTGTTCAAAATTGGTCTAATAATATTATAAATCTAGTTACTAAAAGAGCTAGAGTAATGGAAAATGGTTTAATGGAATGGATAGATGGTAACGTTGGTTCAGGATTAAATATGAAATACCCTGCTTGTATCTTAGAGGGTGATTATTCTAAAGGTACTACAGTATCTATAGCATTTGCTGCTAAAGGTCAATATCAAGATACAGGAGCTAAAATGATTCATATTGGCAAGCATACTACTTCAAACATTATTTCAAAGTCTATATGTCGGGCTGGCGGTGTTGTTAATTACCGTGGTTTAGTAAACTGTGTTAATAATGCTAAATATGCTAAAAGTCATGTTGAATGTGATACTTTAATTTTAGATGACATATCTAAAAGCGATACAATCCCAACAAACATAGGTCAAAATAGTGAAATGTATATCGAACATGAAGCTACTGTTTCTAAAGTTAATGAAGATCAATTGTTTTACTTAATGAGTAGAGGATTAAGCGAAGATGAAGCGACTGAAATGATAATTATGGGCTTTATTGAGCCGTTTTCTAAGGAATTACCGATGGAATATGCCGTTGAGCTTAACCGTTTGATAAAAATGGAAATGAAAGATGCAATAGGTTAGAAATATGAAATTACTATATGAAACTAATTATAAAATGCGTACTAATGATTTTACATGTTATGACACAATTACGCCAACTTCGATTTTAGATTCATTTCAAGATGTTGCAGGAATTCATGCAAGCATGTTAAAAATGGGGTTTAACGATATGCTAAACAAAGGCTATTATTGGGTCGTATCACGAGAAAGAGTCTCAGTTTTTGGTAATGTTTTACCTGGTGAAACTATTAAGGTTTTAACATGGCCAGAGCGTAAAAAGGGTGTTAGTTTTATTCGTAATTACAAAATGTTAAATTCTAAAGATGAAGTTGTTGCGGTTGGTTCATCTTTATGGGTAGTTATAAATAGTAATACTAGACGCCTAGAACGCGCTAGAGATATTGACTATGATGGGGAAATCGTAGATGAGATTATATATGAAAAATTAAATAAATTAGATGAAATTGAAATAACAGGCCCTATATATAATCATCAAGTAAAATTTAGTGATTTAGATCATAATAAACATATGAATAATTCTAAATATATGGATGTATTCTTAAATATTATTGATTTAAAAGCAAATGAAAAAATATTAAATTTTCAACTAGATTTTATCCATGAAGCCAAAGAAAAAGAAGTTTTACAAGTTAAATATACAAAAATAGATAATAAATATCATTTTGCAGGTTATATAAATGATTCTTTAGCTATTAGGGCAGAAATAGAGGTAGAAAATGCTTAATTTTTTGAATTTTATGCGTGAATCAGTTTCAAATTATCATGCGTGTTTAAACATAGAAGAAATACTGTTAAAAGCCAATTATCAAAAATTAGAAGATAATAAATATTGGAATTTAGAATACAATAAAAAATATTATATAAAACATAATTCAAGATCAATCATCGCTTTTACTACGCCAGCTAAAAAAACTTTATTAGGTTCAAATCTAGTAGTAAGTCATGTTGATTCACCGACATTTAAAATAAAGCCACAAGCTTTATTAGCTGATGGAAATTATATTAGATTAAATACTGAGGTTTATGGTGGTCCAATCTTATCTAGTTGGTATGATAAACCATTAAGCATTGCAGGCCAAATCTTAATAAAAAAAGAAGATAAGATCGAAGAGAGATTTATCTATATCGATAAAGATTTATTAATAATTCCTAGTGTTCCTCCGCATTTAGATCCAAAAGTTAGCAAAGGAACTGAATATAATTTAAAAACTGATGTTATTCCTCTATTAGGAATAGATGGGAGCTTATCATTATTAGAAATTTTAAGCAAAGAATTAAATATAAGTTACACTGATATCTTAGATTTTGATTTATGTTTAGTTAACCGTCAAAGAGCAAGACTTGGCGGATATAATAATGAATTTATATTTTCACCACAAATAGATGATCTAGCTTCAGTATATGGAACTTTAGATGCATTCGTTAAAAGTAAAAATCAAGAAGTTTTCAATTTTTATATTGCTTTTGATAATGAAGAAGTAGGAAGTATGACATCAGAAGGTGCGGATTCATCATATTTAAGAGAAACATTAACTAGAATTATGACTAATTTATCTTATACATATGAAGAACAATTAATCGTTAAAAACAATTCCTTTGTTTTATCATGTGATAATGCCCATGCCGTTAATCCTAATCACACGGAATTATTTGATCCAAATAATAGACCATATTTAGGTAAAGGTGTAGTATTAAAATATAATGCTAACTATCGTTATACTACAACTTCAATTTCGGCAAGCTATCTTAAATTACTTGCTAGTAAGGCTAAACTAAATTTACAAGCTTATACTAATAGAAGAGATTTAAGGGGCGGTTCAACCTTAGGTGCATTACTAACAAGTCAACTCGCAATAAATAGTGCTGATATCGGACTCCCTCAATTAGCGATGCATTCAAGTTTAGAAGTATGTGCAGCTAAAGATTTATTTGATTTAGTTAAACTTGTAGAGGTATTCTATAACAACGTATTTAAATCTTAAAAAACCTTATAACTAAAAGAAAAACAAGGCTATGCCTTGTTTATTTTTTTTGTAATATGAACATTATTCTTTCATCTTCATCTTCAAGATCATCATTAAAATCACCAGCGATTTTTATCAATCTAAAATTAGAAAAATCAAGATCTTTAAAATCATAGAAATATTCATAATATTCTTCTTTATAAACATTATCATCTTCAATAATTTTAATATCATGTTTTAAAGTTGTAGGATTTATTTTTTTAGTTAGCCAATCAATTTTAAATGTGTCATAATCATTTACAAAGTGATTATCTTCATATTCTTTCATCATATAAGGACTAAAAATATCAAATATGAAATAACCACCATCATTTAAATGGTTATATACTGAATTAAATAATTCTTTAACTTTAGCTTTGCTATCTAAAAAATTAACAGAATCAAAAAAGCAGGTTATAACATCGAATTTAAAATCATATTTAAAATTAGTCATATCAGCAACTTTATAATCAATATTAAAGCGATTAATTTTTGCTTTTTCCTTAGCGATTTCAATCGCGCTTGAAGATAAATCTAACCCATAACAAGATATACCTTTATTAATAGCTAGCATTAGGAAAGAACCAGTTCCACAAGCTAAATCTAACAGTTTAGCGTTTTGTTTTAAATAAGGTTCTATAAATTCTAGCCAAAGGTCATATTCTAAGGTTTGCATTATTTCATCATAATAGTAAGAAAACTTTTTGTAAGCATTCATTTTAACACCTTTAATGTTTCAATATATTTTTTATCAGGATCAATATAGATGGTGTTTTGCCTTGAATAACTAACAAAACAACCTTTTTGTCCAGGGATCTTTTTAATAAATTTAACTTTAGTATAGTCAACCGCCACACTAGAACTTAAACTAGCATAACTATAATAAGCCGCTAAAATAGCTGCACATCTAATTTCAGCTTCCGTTATATCGGTTTCCTTAGCTAATACAACATGGCTACCACTGCCATCTTTCACATGGAACCATAGTTCATTAGGTTTAGCTAATTTATGGGTAATATATTCATTTTGAATATTATTTTTACCAACATAAATTAAAGTACCATTGATCTCATAAGTTAGATACTTAGGTTTTTTCTTTTTAGTGTTTTTAGTAAAATTATCTGGTAGATATTTATATTTCTTTAATTCATCTATCATTTCTAAAACGTCATTTAAATTAGCTCTTTTAAGTTGATCATTTAATAAATTAAAATATTTAATTTCATTTAAACAAATGTTTGTTTGTTCTTCAATGTAAGATAATGATTTTTTTAATTTATGATATTTTTTATAATAACGTTGACTATTTTCTAATATAGTATATTTTTCATCTAAATTAATTATAATTTCTTTGTTTTCATAATAATTAAAAACAGATATTTTTTTATCTTTTAGCTTTAAATTAGGAGCTTGAAGTAGAAGTTCCCCAAAGATTTTATAATTATCACAATCTAAAGCTTGTCTTTTTTCTTCAGCTAATTTTTCTAATTTTTGTTCATATTTTGTAACTTGTCTTTTAATAAATTTAGCTAGATCTGAACTTTCCTTTTTAATTTGGTTTTCTTTTTCAATGCTATAAAAGTTATCATCTAATAATGAAGATAAATCAGAATAAGTTTTAATCGGTTCTAAAGAATAAAAATAAAAATCTAATTTATCATTATTATCTTTATATATAGATGGTAAATAAAATTCATTTAACAAATTATAAAAATTCTTTTTTACATCATCAGATTTAAAACATAGATTAGCAAAACTATAAGAAGTACCTAAAAAATTAGTTAAAATGTCCTTTGGTGTATTTAATTTTGCAAAATCAAAATTACTTAAATCACCATAAGGGTTAAGTTTATTAGTTTGGGGGAAACTATATTTAACATTTGGCATAATAATTCGAGTAAATTCCCCAACCCCATCATGGTGTAATGAATCAAGAATTAAATAATCATTATCTGTTAAAATTAGATTAGAAAATTTACCCATTATTTCACAAATTAAGAGTTTGTTGGTTCTATCTTTCATCTCGTTATAACCGACTAATTCAAAAATTAAGATACGATCAGTTTCATGTTGATAAATATCATTTATAAAATAACCCTCAATATTTTTTCGCAAAAACAGAGTAAAATTTTTAGGATTGGGATTATTAATATATTCTTTATTTGTTAAATGGATTCGACTTGTTTGAGCATTGAAGCCTAAAAACAATTTATAATTATGACTATTTGCTCTAACTGTAAAAATAAAATTATTATCAGCAATATCATTGATTTTAGAAATTCTGCCTGTTTTTAAAACATCTAATTCTTTTTTTAATTTAGATAAAAAAATACCATCAAAACTCATAATTAATCACCATTTTAAATTATATAATATCTATATCTATATTTGCAAGGTTAGTAGTTTTGTAACTTATAAAGAGATTAATCATCAAAAGTTAAATTAATTTTAAATAGTTCGGAATGTTATTAATAACAATTATTATAATAATTAATTTTTTATTAAAAAAAGTAAAAATGAACAAAAAAACAATTGACAATGAGCAAAAATAGTGTATAATTGCAACGTAATAAAAAAGTGGAAAGCAGAACCCCTGTTCTCACCTGACTGACTAGGTTGGTAGGTAAAAATGTCACATTTGTTTTTAATGATGGATTTTTACAGGGACGCTTGACGTCTCTTTTTTATTTGCTAAGTGAATTTATGGAGGTGGAGCACATTAGCAGTACAAGAAAACCAGATGAAATGGTTAATGATGGTATCAAATTAAAAGAAATGTTAGTAATTACTGACAAAGGGGAAAAATTAGGTTTATTACCTAAGGCTAAAGCTATTGACGAAGCTTATAAAAGAGGCCTTGATTTAGTAGTTGTTTCGGCTGAAAGTAATCCTCCAGTAGCTAAAATGATGGATTATTCTAAATTTCGTTTCGAACAACAAAAGAAATTAAAAGAAATGAAGAAGAAACAAAAAATAGTTACTGTACAAGAAATTCAATTAAGTCCAACTATTGAAAAACATGATTTTGAAACAAAGGCTAGAAA
Source organism: uncultured bacterium (assembly GCA_949292525.1). Taxonomy (GTDB): domain Bacteria; phylum Bacillota_I; class Bacilli_A; order Acholeplasmatales; family Anaeroplasmataceae; genus CALUXS01. Next base: position 9,758 of record CASEZJ010000011.1, read on the forward strand.
AGCTCAAACTATTTTGGATAAAGGAAATAAAGTGAAAATCACTTTACGTCTTAAAGGTAGAATGATTGTACATCAAGAATTAGCTAAGGAAGTAATTGCTAAATTTGTTGAAGCTTTAGCTGAAACTTCAACCTTAGAAAATGAAATTAAATTAGATGGTAAATTGTTATTCGCAACAATTGCCCCAAAAAAACAAAAAGGAGATAATTAACATGCCAAAACAAAAAACACACAGCGGTTTAAAGAAAAGAATTAAAGTAACAGGCACTGGCAAATTAAAACGTGGTCATGCCTTTACAGGTCATATGAAGACTAATAAGACTCATAAACAAAATAGAAATCTTCATAAACCAGGATTAGTAGACAAAACTGATGAAAAGCGTATTAAAAGCTTAATCAGTAATATGCGATAGGAGGAAATAGAAATGCCAAGAGTTAAAGGTGGATATGTAGCAAGACGTCGTCGTAAGGCCGTATTAAAGCTTGCTAAAGGTTATTATGGTTCTAAACATACATTATATAAAACTGCACATGAACAAGTAATGCGTTCATTACAATATTCATATCGTGATCGTAAAGTTAGAAAAAGAGATTTCCGTAAATTATGGATTGTTCGTATTAATGCAGCATGTCGTTTAAACGATATTACTTATTCTCAATTTATTAATGGTTTAAAACATAAAGATGTAATCGTTAATAGAAAGATGTTAGCTGAATTAGCTGTTAATGATGCTAAAGGTTTTGCTGATTTAGTAGCAGTAGCTAAAGAAGGATTAGCTAATCCTAAAGCTGTAGAAAAGGTTGAAACTGTATTTGTTAAGCCTGCTCCAAAAGCTGAAAGAAGTAAAAATCATGCAGAACATGTAACTAGTGTTAAAAAAGTAGAAGCTAAAGCTGAGCCTAAAAAAGCAGCAAAAGCTGAAGTTAAAGCTGAGCCTAAAAAGGTAGAAAAAGCTGAAAAACCAGCTAAAACTACAAAAAAAGCTAGTGTAAACTATGAAGAAATGACATTAGCTGATTTAAAAGCTTTATGTAAAGAAAGAGGCATTAAGGGTTATTCTACTTTAAAGAAAGCTGAAATTATTGAATTATTAACAAAATAAGCTATCGCTTGATAGCTTTTTTTGTTATAATAAAGATTAATCGAAGAATATGAGGTTAAAAAATGGAAACAAGAAATTATAAGATATTAAGAGCTATTTTTACAGTTATTATATGTTTGTCATTCGCAATAGCTTTAACAATGACAATATTAGTATTTACCTATGATGATCCAAGCGAAGTTCCTTATTTCATTGACCATTTTGGGGTTGGTTTAGCTTTAGCCTTAGTTGGAATATCTGCTATTTTAATGACAATATTAAACAAATATAATATTAACTCAAGTGATAAAGGCGATAAATTAATGCAACTAGTTGGATTATTATTAATAATCTTTGGTATAGGAACGACTATCTTTTCCTATCTCTAATCTTTACAAATAATGCAAAATATGCTATATTAAAGCTGCTAGGAAGAAGCCCGTGGAACCCAAAATTATATTTAGTGAGTCTGAGAATTTTTATGTGTGAACGCTTAGACTATTTTAAGAATCCTAATTAATTATTCGTGAGGACTCAATCTTGAAGACCATTGTTCTTCATGGACTTCCTAGCTTTATTTTTTTAAGGCTTAGGGCCTTTTTATTTTGGAGTGATGTTTAATGCGCGTTATTGCAGGAAAATTACGGCATAGAATTATAAAAGAAACAAATCTAGAAACAACTAGAGAAACACAAGATAGAATTAGAGAAGCGATTTTTAATTCTTTATTAATAGTTCATGGTTCTGTATTAGATTTATTTTGTGGCAGTGGTGCTATGGCTATTGAGGCTTATTCTAGGGGTGCTAATCACCTAGTTTTAAATGATATAAATAAACAAGCTGTCCTAGTTAGTAAAGAAAATTTAGAATCATTAGGTATTAAAGAGTACGAAATATTCAATTTAGATTATGAACATTTTCTTAAACAATATTTAAAACCTTTTGATTTCATTTTTTTAGATCCACCTTATATGATGAATGATATCTATGCTATTTTAAATAAAATAATTAATTCTAAGGTAGTAAAGTCAAGCACTAAAATTGTTTTTGAAATGGCTAGTGATACTAACTATTTACTTCCTTCAAAAATTAACTTTATAAAAGAAAAGAAATATGGTAAAAAGAAAGTTGTGTTTATGGAGGTGAAATAATGCTTTTTTCCTCAATGTTAGATAATTTAATATTTGAAGTAGCTAAAAAAATTAAAAACAGAAAAATAAGTTCTGAAAAACAAATATTAATTTTTACAAGTAATAACAAAACTACAAGAGACTATATAATTACTTTCTATGAAGACAGTAAAATAGTCAATATAACTATATATCCTTATAAACGGGGCCTACTAACCTATCTTGATAATTTTAATAATAGTGAATATGATCAAGCTGAAAAAGAATATATAAGCATTGACGTCGATTTTTACGAAAAGGTCCCTGGTATCTTAAGTTCTATTTCAAGATATGGTTTTAAAAGTCGCGACTTTTCAAAAGCTTGTTGTGAAGAAATTAAACACATTCTTTTTGCATTATATGATAGATTAGGTAAAAGAAAGGTTGATTTTGCAGAAAGTGATTACTATTTAATGCGTGTAAATACGGTTAATTTCACTTATGATTTTGAACCTTTAAATAAACCAATAGCTAAAGTGTTAGAAGTTGAATTTAGTAAAAGTCCTATTCAAAAAGATATTGTTGATGAACTTAGAATTATTTCTAGAACTAAACAAAAGTTTATTTTATTTACCAGTTATTTTGCTAATTTAAGAGAAAAAAGTAGGGCTTATTATATGTTAGGATATGGGCCAGCAATAGAGCCGTTAAAAGAAGTTGACATTGTTGAAAACAACAAAAGTGATAATATATGGCTATATTTGTTAAAATATTTTAATATCTATGGTTTGCCAGAAGAATTAGTTTTTAATGATTATGAAACTTATGCAAAAACATATAAAACATTAAGCGCTTTAAATATTAAAGTTTCCTTAGATAGATATAATTTACATCAATATTATTTCAGAGATTTAATTTATTTTGCTAATGCTTATTTTGAAGTAGCTGTCGATAAAGCTAATTTAAATGAATTAAATGATTTTATTAAAAATGCCTTAGAAGCGTTAAATCAATGCTTATTATTAGGATATGATCCTGAAAAAGAATTATTAGGCAAGAATTTAAGTGACTTTTATGAAATTATTCAAGATTTAAAAGCAAACAATGAAGAAAAGCCACCAACAAGTCTTGTTTCTTAATTAAAAATTTGCTAAAATATATTGATTTGTTTAAGAAACAAGGGTTTAAATTAGCATATTAAGCGATGGTGGATGGTGAAAGCACCAAATGTGAACTTAAATTAGACACTTCTTAAAAACAAAGCGTACCAGGCGTTAACGGTTGAGGGCTAGATTTAGATCTAGAACTAAGGTGGCACCGCGATTATTCGTCCTTAGATAACTAAGGGCTTTTTTTATTTAAAGAAAGGATGATAAAGTGATTACTAAACCTAAAGGAACGTATGATATTTTGCCAGAAGAAAGCTTAAAATGGGCAAAATTAGAAAATGTATTTAGAAGAGTATGTGCTATATGCAACTATGAAGAAATAAGAACTCCTATTTTTGAACAATATGAGACTTTTCATCGTGATAATAAAGATAGTTCAGATATGGTTAATAAAGAAACTTATGATTTTATTGATCGCGGTGAACGTAAAATGACTTTAAGGCCAGAAGGAACAGCTGGATGCGTAAGAGCCTATGTAGAAAATAAATTATATGTAAATAATAAAGTTACTAAATTATTCTATTATGGTCCGATGTTTCGTTATGAAAGACCACAAAAGGGTAGATATAGACAATTTTATCAATTTGGTTTAGAAGCATATGGCCCTAAAAGCCCATATCTTGATGTTGATATTATTTCAACCGCAATCATGTTATTTAAAGCTATAGGTTTAAAGAATTTAAGGGTTAGAATAAATAGTTTAGGCGATAAAGAATCAAGAGATAATTATCGTGATGTTTTAGTTAAATATTTTACTGAAAATATTGATTCTTTATGTGCTGATTGTAAAGATAGATTAACTAAAAACCCATTAAGAATTCTAGATTGTAAAGTAGATAAGAATAATGACGTTTTATTAAATGCACCACAAATAGGCAAATATTTAAACAATCAATCTAAAGAACATTTCAATAAGGTTTTAGCATTATTAGATGAATTAAATATTGAATATGTAGTTGATCCACATTTAGTTAGAGGCCTTGATTATTATTCTGATACTGTTTTTGAAGTAGAATATATTTCTGATGCCTTAGGTAATCAAAATGTTATTTGTGCTGGCGGTAGATATAATGATTTAGTTAAAGATTTGGGCGGTCCTGATATTCCTGGGGTTGGTTTAGCCTTTGGAATGGATAGAATATTATTAGCCCTAGCTAATGAGGGTATTAATATCGTAAATCCTAAATCATTACATTATTTTTTAATAACTTTAGGAGAAGAAGCTAAAGAAGCTGGTGAAAAAATTATTTATAATAGTCGTTTAAAAGGATTTAAATGCGATATGAGCTATCAGAATGCTTCATTAAAAGCTCAATTTAAAGAAGCTGATTATAATAATGCTATGTTTACTTTAATATTAGGTGAAGATGAATTAACTAATAAAAAGATTAATGTTAAAAATAATCATACTAAAGAACAAGTTAGTATTGAAATAGATAAAATTAATGAATATTTATTAGGCGAAATTAATAAGTGTCAAAATTGTGGAGGAAAATGTCATGAAAAGAGTACAAATTAAAGATATAAAATTAAACGAAGTTAATAAAGTTGCTGGATTTGTTGAAAATTTTCGTAACCGTAAAACAATGTGTTTTATTGTTTTAAGAGATGTTTCAGGTAAATTACAAGTAACAATTGAAAAAGAAAAGCATCCTGAATTTAATGAATTATTAGAACAAATAACAATTGATTCAGTTATTGAAGTAACAGGTATGGTTCTTCAAAGTGAATATGTTAAATTAAATCATATGGAAATGTATCCTGATACATTAGAAATAATGTCTACATCATTACCAAATCCAATTGTAGCGCCAAAAGGAGAAGAAACTAACATCGATCTAAGATTAGACTATCGTTGGATTGATTTAAGAAGTGAAAAAAACACTTTAATGTTTAAGGTTCAATCACATTTCGTTAATGCTTGTCGTCAATTCTTAAATGAACGTGATTTTATCGAAATTCACACTCCTAAGCTTATTGGGGCAGAATCAGAATCAGGGGCAGGTGTATTTAAAGTAGAATACTTTGATCGTTTTGCCTTTTTAGCTCAATCACCACAATTTTATAAACAAATGGCTATGGCAGCTGGTTTTGAACGTATTTATGAATCAGGTCCGGTTTTTAGAGCGGAAAAGTTTGCGAGTAGAAAACATGCTACTGAATTTACTGGCTTTGATTTAGAATTTTCTTATATTGAATCATATAAGGATGTTATGCATTTAGAAGAAGAAATGTTAACATATGCTTTAAAAGCTATTAAAGATAAATATGGTGAAGAAGTAAAAAAAGTTTATGATATTGACATCGTTGTACCAACACTTCCTTTCCCAGTTATTGATTTACATGATTTATATACTGAATTAGAAACAAGATATGGCTATCATGTACCAGAATCAGAAAAAGGAGATTTAACAACTGAAGGTGAAAGATTATGTCAAAAATTTAGCCTAGAAAAATATGGCCATGAATTCTTATTTGTTACTGGTTATAGTAAAGATAAACGAGCTTTTTATCATATGCGCGATGAATCAGGTGTTCCATGTGGATATGACTTAATTTGGAAGGGTTGTGAAATTACTACAGGTGCCCAAAGAGAACATCGTTATGAAATATTAAAGGCTCAAGCTGAAGAAAAAGGTTTGTCTGAAGATGTTAAATTTTATCTTGATTTCTTCCGTTATGGTTGCCCTCCTCATGGTGGATTTGGTATAGGTGTAGACAGAATAACTATGCTTATCTTTAATGAAGGTATTAAGGAATCAATGTTTATTTTCCGTGGTCCAGATCGTTTAAATCCATAGGTGAAGATATGACAAAACACATTTCTTGGGATGAATATTTTATGGGGGTAGCAATTTTATCGAGCTACCGTAGTAAGGACCCTGTTACTAAAGTTGGGGCATGTATAGTAAATGCTGATAAAAGAATAATTGGTATTGGTTATAATGGTTTTCCTTATGGCTGTTCTGACGATGTTTTTCCATGGGGAAAGGTAGGAGAAAATTTAGATACTAAATACCCTTATGTTGTTCATGCTGAACCTAATGCAATTTTAAATTCGACATCAAGTCTTAAGGGTGCTACATTATATGTGACTTTATTTCCTTGTAATGAATGTGCTAAATTAATCATTCAAAGTGGGATCAAACATATTGTTTATATGAGTGATAAATATAAACATTCAGATAGTAATTTAGCTAGTAGAAAGATGTTTGATTCAGCAGGCGTTACATATACTAAAATGCCAGAAGTTAAAATAATTGTAGGAGGTTATAATGACTAAGAAAAATTTTATTATTTCTTATTTAGTGATCGCTTTTTTAATTATTTTAGATCAAGTTAGTAAGGCAGCCATTATTTCTAATTTTAAATATGTAGGAGAAAGTATAACGATCATTCCTAATTTTTTCTATATAACTTTAGTTTATAACACCGGTGCCGCATGGGGAATTGGTTCTAATTATACCATTATTTTAGCCTTAATTTCTTTATTAGCTGGGATTGTTTGTATCTATTTCGCAACTAAAAATGATTTTAAAACTAAAAAATTCTATTCTATAGCTATTTGTTTAATAATCGCTGGTGCGTTTGGTAATTTAATTGATCGTACATTAACTATTTTTAATAAATTAGACGGAGTTATCGATTTCTTAAGTTTTAAATTTGGCACTTATGATTTTCCGGTTTTTAATGTAGCTGATATGTGTTTAGTTATAGGTGTTATTATGTTAGTTGTTGATATTTTATTTTTTGAAGAAAAGAGAAAAAAGAATGAAGTATCTAGTTAAAGAAGAACAAGTAGGCTTAAGATTAGATAAATATTTAAGTGAAGTAACAGGTAAGACTAGAAGCTTTATTCAAAACAATTTAATAACTTTAAAACTTAATGACAAGGAAGTTAAATTATCATATAAAGTTAATTTAGGTGATGAAATAACTTTAGAATTTAAAGAAGCAGAAGAATTAGAAATAAAACCTGTAAATTTAAATCTAGATATCATTTATGAAGATGAAGACCTAGCAGTTATAAATAAACCAAAAGGTTTAGTAGTCCATCCAGCCTGTGGACATGCAAATGATACTTTAGTTTCTGGTATAATGTATCAAATTAAAGACCTAAGCGGAATTGGTGGCGTAATGCGACCAGGAATAATTCATCGCTTAGATAAAGATACATCAGGTTTAATTGTAATAGCTAAAAATGATAATGCGCATTTAAAATTATCAGAACAATTGAAAAATCATACAATGTATCGCGAATACCATGCAATAACAATAGGCTTAATTAATGAAGATAGAGGTAAAATAATAGCTCCTATAGGTAGAGATAAATTAGAAAGAACTAAAATGGCCATTGTTAAAGATGGGAAAGAAGCTATTACTCATTTTGAAGTTATAGAACGATTTAAGCAAAATACATATTTAAAATGTGTATTAGAAACTGGAAGAACTCATCAAATAAGAGTTCATTTAGCCTATATAGGGAAACCGATTTTAGGTGATCCTTTATATGGCCCTAGAAGAGTTTATGGTGAAGTTGGTCAATATTTACATGCTAAAAGCATAACATTTAATCATCCTAGAACAGGAGAGAAAATGACATTTACAACTGAGCTTCCCCAATATTTTCAAATTGAATTAGCAAAATTAAGAGAAGAATAAGCACTGTTTGGTGCTTATTTTAATTTGTAAATGATATTATTTTTTGGTATAATTAAGCGAAAAGAGTTGATATTATGGCAAAACCAGTAATAGCTATATTATATGATTTTGATAAAACTTTATGTACTGAAGATATGCAAAATTATAGTTTTATACCAAATCTAGGTATGACTCCAGAAGAGTTTTGGGGTAGAACCGGAGTCCTAGGCAATAATCATAGTATGGATAAAATATTAGCTTATATGTATGAAATGATTCATGCTTGTAAGGAAAAAAACATTAAATTAACGAAAGAATATTTAAATAGTTTAGGTAAAAACATTAAATATTTTCCAGGCGTTAGTACGTGGTTTAATCGAATAAATGCTTTTGGTGAAAGATTAGGGGCAAAAGTAGAACACTATATAGTTTCTTCAGGGACAAAAGAAATTATTGATGGTAGTAGTATAGCTCATGAATTTAAAAAAATTTATGGTTGTGAATTTTTGTATGACGAACTTACAAAAGAAGCTATTTGGCCGAAAATGGCAATAAATTTCACATTAAAAACCCAATTTGTTTTTAGAATATCAAAAGGGGCTTTTGATATTTCAGATGAGGAAAAATTAAATTCAGATACTCCAGATAATCGTAGACACGTTTTTTACCGAAATATGATTTATATTGGTGATGGTATGACAGATATTCCATGCATGCAGGTAGTTAAAGATAAGGGTGGTAAATCAATTGCAGTTTACCGACCTAATGATCAAGCACATGTTTCTAAACTTGTTCATGATGCAAGAATAAATTTTGTGTGTCAAGCTGATTATCGAGAAAATTCAAGCTTAGAGAAATTTGTGACAATGAGTATGGAAAGTATGATTTTATATGAAAAATTAAAAGATAAGGAATTAAAACAAATCAAAGCTTTCCAAAATAAGTATGAGGATAATAATGTTTAAATTATATAAGAAATATTTAAAGTATTATAAAAAAGAGGTCATTTTAGGACCTCTATTTAAACTATTTGAAGCTATATTTGAATTAATAGTACCATTAATAATGGCTAGTATTATCGATAAAGGAATTAATGAAGGTAATACTACCTATATTTGGCAAATGGGTAGTTTATTAATAGTCATCTCTATAGTTGGATTTTGTTCAACTTTAGTATGTCAATATTTTGCCTCAAAGGCTAGCCAAGGCGTAGGGACAAGACTAAGAGATGATTTATTTAAACATATCTTAGAACTAGATTTTTCCCAAATTGATAATTTTGGAGTATCAGAATTATTAACGAGAATGAATAATGATATTAATCAAGTTCAAACTAGTGTAGCCATGTTAATTAGATTAGTAATTAGAGCTCCATTTATAGTTATTGGTTCTATTTGTTTAGCTTTTGTTATAAATATATATGCTGGTTTAATTTTCTTAGCTGTAGGGATTATAATTTTATTTTCAGCTTTATTTATAATGTATTTAACTATTCCTAAAAATAAAATAGTTCAAAAAGATCTAGAACAAGTAACTAATATCGCTAAAGAAAATTTAAACGGAATTAGAGTAGTTAAAGCATTTAATAAGGAAGAATATGAAAAATCAAGATTAGAAAAAGCAACGAAAATTCTAAGATTAGATGCTAATAAGGTGTCTAAAATAGCTGCTTTTTTAAATCCTATATCAGCAATTTTAATCGCTATAGCTATTTTAGCTATATTAAAAATTAGCGGTAATTTAGTCTTTGATGGCATAATTACTCAAGGTGATGTAACAGCTTTAGTGAATTACTTAAATCAAATTCTAGTAGCTATTTTCGTAGTATGTAATTTAATTCAAATCTTTGGTAAAGCAGAAACAAGTGCAATTAGAATTAATCAAGTTTTGGCATTAGAAAGTAATTTAGTATATGGCGATTTAAATGAAATAACAGAAGATGAAGTTATGTATAAAGTCGATAATGTATCATTCACATATAAAGATGCCGCAAAACCAAGTCTAGAAAATGTATCATTTACTATAAATAAAGGGGACTTAATTGGCATTGTTGGTGGTACAGGTAGTGGTAAAACAACTTTATTAAGTTTGTTAAATAGATTTTATGACCCTAGTGAAGGTAGGATATATTTAGCTGGTAAAAACATTAAAGAATATTCTAAATCAACTTTAAATAATAATATTGGTTATGTTTTTCAAAAATCATTATTAGCTAATCAAAGTGTTAGAGATAATTTAGTATGGAAAGATGAAAACATTTTAGATCAAGACTTAACTGAAGCATTAGAAATAGCTTGTGCTAATTTTATATTAGAAAGTGAAGATGGCTTAGATAAACTAATCTATCAAGGTGGTAAAAACTTATCAGGTGGCGAAAGACAAAGGTTATGTATAGCTAGGGCTATAGCTAATAAACCTCAAATTTTAATGCTTGATGATTCGCTATCAGCACTAGATTTTAAAACTGATTATAAGATAAGACAAGCATTAAAAAAATTAGGAATTACTATAATATTAGTAACAGAAAGATTAGATCAAATTAAAGATGCTAATTTAATTTTAGTGTTAGATAATGGTAAATTAGTTGGCAAAGGTAAACACGATGAACTGTTAAAAACATCTAAAGTTTATCAAGAAATCTACGATTCTCAGCATGAGGAGGTAGCATAATGAAAGATAAGACTTTAAGTAGAGTTTTAAAAATACTCTTTAAACGTAAGTTTGTATTACTACTAGCAATTATTTCTAGTATCTTACAAGTTGTAGCTACCCTTTTAATACCTATTGTGGTTGCTGATGGAATTGATTATTTAATAGGTTTTCAAGATGTAAATTTTAATAAACTTCAACAAGTTATAATATATGTGGGAATATTAGGCTTAGTTCAAGCTGTTTTTGGTTACTTAATGCAATATTTAATGGCATATGTAACTAATGATACAGTTAAAAAATTGCGGGATGCCTTATTTGTTAAATTAGATAATTTACCAATTAGCTATATTGATTCACATCAAGAAGGTGATATTTTATTACGTTTAATTGGTGATGCTGATCAGTTAGGTGATGGCTTATTACAAGCTTTAACCAATTTAATTAGTGGAATTATAACAATTGTTTTGACTTTGACATTTATGTTAATCGTTTCTTATCAAGTAGGATTAATTGTAATTTGTTTAACTCCATTATCATTATTAACAGCCTATTTTATAGCTAAAATGTCTTATAAAACATTTAGGATTCAAGCCCAAATTAAAGGTAAATTATCAGGCCATTATAATGAAATGTTTAATATGTTAAAAATAGTTAAGACCTATAATTATGAAAAGCAAGCTTTAGAAAAAGAAAAAGAAATAAATCAAGATTTATATCAAGTTGGTGTCAAAGCTCAATTCTTGTCAGCTTTAGTAAACCCAGCGACAAGAATTATTAATAATTTAGTTTATGCAAGTGTTGGTATTTATGGAGCCTTTAGGGCAATAGCTAGTTTGATTACGACAGGTGATTTAACTGTATTTTTAAGTTATGCTCAAAGTTATACTAAGCCTTTTAATGACATAAGCCAAGTTATGACTGAATTACAAAATAGCTTAGCTTCAGCAAGAAGAATATTTGAAGTTATTGATGAAAAAGAATTTAGTTATGAAGTTAAAGAAAGACTAGAAAATATAACTGGACAAGTAGAATTTAGAGATGTCGCATTTAGCTATGTTTCTGATAAGCCTTTAATTAAAAACTTTAATTTATTAGTAAAACCAAACAGCAAAATAGCTGTTGTAGGTCCTACAGGTGCTGGTAAAACAACGATTATAAATCTCTTAATGCGGTTTTATGATGTGAATAAGGGCAAAATATTAATTGATGGTAAAAATATCTATGAATTAGATCCTAAAAACTTAAGAGAAAACATAGGTATGGTTTTACAAGATACTTGGACGTTTAAGGGTAGTATTTATGAAAATATAGGTTATGCTCTTCCTAATGCTAGTAAAGAAGAAATTATAACAGCCGCAACGGAAGCTTATGCTGATAGTTTCATTAGAAGGTTGAAGAATGGTTATGATACTATTTTAGATAACAATTGTAATTTATCAGAAGGACAAAGACAATTATTATGTATTGCTAGAGTTATGCTTAAAAAGCCACCGATATTAATACTAGATGAAGCTACATCAAATATTGATACTAGAACTGAAGTTTTAGTACAAAGAGCATTTAATAAATTAATGGAAGGTAGAACAAGCTTTGTTATTGCTCATCGTTTAAAAACTATAATTGATGCTGATATGATAATAGTTTTAAATAAAGGTGAAATTGTCGAGATGGGAAATCATCAAGATTTGCTGAAAAAAGGTGGCTTTTATAAAGAAATTTATGAGGCACAATTTTTGCAAATTGAAGCATAAAACATCAATGTTGATTTAAATTAGACTATGTAAAAAACATGGTCTTTTTTAAATTATAAAATTAATCAAGTTTTTTAAAAAAAGATATGTATATTAGCTTGCTAATATGCTATAATTGATACAAGTTGAGGTGAAAGTTTATGGACTTATTTAATGTTATACCAGATAACTTTTTTTCCCTTTTAAGTTCAAAGAATAAACGCATATATGTAGCTTTAATTATTGAAGCTTTTAAAGTATATGAAACTGGCTCTATTTTAGGTATAGAAAAGAAAATGGTGACAGATGAATTAGTACACTATTTAGATACTACTAAATACGATTATGCAGTTGAAGATGAAACCGATGAAGAAGCTAACCCTAAATCAAGTCGGGATTTAGCTAATTATGTTTTAAGAAGAATGGAAGAATGTGGTTGGATCTACGTTGATATAACAAATGACTACATTGAAATATTAAATTTTTCGGATGCTGGTATTATTTTTAGTGAAGCAATTTTACAAATATATGGTTCTAATTATGTGGTAGACGATTCTTATGATGTAAGTTATAGTAATAGAGAATACCAAGGTTATATTTATACTATTTATTCTTTATTAAATAACCAAGATTCAATTGAATATAGTGTGATCATGCAAGAAGTTTATCGCAATACGAAATTATTATTACGCTCAATTAGAAGATTAGATTCAAGACTTAAAAATTATATTAGTTCTGTTTTTGAAACTGCTGAAGTTAAAGAATTAATGGAAAATTTAGTTTCTTATCGGGAAGATTTTGTTGAACAAGGTTATGCGAAATTAAAAATGAGTGATAACATTAATAGATATCGTTTAAGAATAGTATCTAGACTAGAAGAATATGAAGATAATGGTGACATAATTAAAGCTGTTAGTCTAAATTATCCTAATTTAGAAGAAAATAAAGCAATCAATAGAGCGATAAGAGATATTGACGAGATAATAGATGTCTTTAATTCATTAGATGATATTATTACCGAAATAGATGAAAAGAGTAAAACATATATCAATAACACAATTGCTAAAATTAAATTCCTTTTATCAGAGGATGATAATATAATTGGCAAATTAAACGGAATATTAAAATATGTTAGACAAGAAAATAAACAAGGACATATTGAAAAGGCAATTAAAAACATTAATGATACTTATAAATTGATGTATAACCGTGGCTTATCAGAAGCATCTATTTATATTCCGCGTGGAGCGTATAAGCATAATTATAATTTGATGTTAGACTCTGATGTATTATTTGATTTTGATATTGAGTCAGATTTTATTAAAAAATATCAAACTCCTTATTCTGAAGAAATTGCCAAAGCCTTTTTACTAGATAATTTAAAGGAAAACAGAATGTATGGTTCTGATGTCATATTATATAATACTGATGAAAACACATGTATGTTAGCTATTTATGCTATATTATATGCATTAGATAATCAAGATGAATTCGAAGTATTAATACTTAATAAAAAAATAGATAATATTGGTTTAAGAATGAAAGATTTCTTAATCAAAAGGAAGGATTAAACATGTTAGATAGTTTAGAAAAAATGACCAATCCGCAACAAACTATGTTTAAGGATGTAGCTAATAAATTATTAGCATATAATTTTTTAGCTCGTGATAAAAAAGATAATAAAGAGGCTTATTATTTTTTAATGAGTTATAAAGATATTTTTGATGAATTTTTTAAGATTTTAGGCTTAGAATTAGTATTGAACCAACAACAAGGTTCGGTAATGTTAAAAGGCTTTAATCAAGCTCAAACTTTAAGATTAAAAAGAGATGAAACTTTAATTTTATTAATTTTAAGACTTTTATATCACGAAAAATTAAAAGAAACATCTCTTAATGAAAATGTAGTTTGTGTTGTTGCGGACATTCATGAAAAATATGATTATCTAGAAATCAAAAAAAGATTAAATAAAACAGATTTAGTAGCTGCCCTACGTTTATTTAGACGTTATAATTTAATTGAAGCTACCGGAGATTTAACAACATCTACTTGTCGTATAGTTTTAATGCCAACTATTTTACTTGCTATACCTAGTGAAGATATAAATTCTTTATACCAAACTATAAATAGAATAAAACAGGGAGGCGATGAAGAATGAAAAAACTAACTAAAATAAGATTAATTAATTGGCATTATTTAGCTAATGAAACAATTAATATTAAAGACCATGTTTTATTAACAGGCCCAAATGCGAGTGGTAAATCTACAATTATGGATGCCATTATGTATGTTGTTACTGGTGGTGACACTAATTTTAATATGGCTGCAAATGAAAAATCTAAACGTGATTTAAGAGGTTATGTAAAATGTAAATTAGGTTTAGATGATAAAGAATATTTAAGAGACGGTGATGTAACAGGCCATATTGCGTTAGAGTTTCATGATGAAAAAACTTCTAATGATTTTACGGTTGGGGTTGTGATTGACGCATTTGGCGAATTAATGCCAGTCAAAACATTATTTTATCTAGCTAATAGTAAAATGGATGATTCTTGGTTTGTTTCTAGCCAAGGAATGATTTATTCTAGTGTTGTATTTAGAAAAAACAATCCAGATTTTGAGTATTTTTTAACTAAACGAGAAGCAAAAAGAGCTTTTAGAAATGCTTTTGGTTCAATAAATGAGGATTTCTTTAAATTGATTCCTAAGGCTTTAGCATTTAAACCAATTGCGGATGTTAAAGATTTTATTTATCAAAATGTCTTAGAAGAAAAAGAAATTGATGTATCAGCTATTAAAGATACTATTAGATCATATAAAGAATTAGAAGATACATTAAAATTAATTAAAACTAAAATTAGTGATTTAAAAGAAATAGCTAATATTCACCAAGAGTTAGAAAAAATAATTGAAAACAAGAACTATGTTGAATATTTAGATACATTATTTGCTAAAGAAAAAGTTAATTATGATATTAAAGATTTAGAAAGTAATATTGAAAAACAACAAAACAAAAAAGCTAGTCGTGAATCAGATTTACGACAAATAGATAGAGAAATTCAAGGCTTAAACCAAAGAAGTAAAGAATTATATAATGTTTTAGCTGATGATGATACATTTAAGCATAATGAAAGCATTGCTAAAGAAATTGAAGAGCGCGAAAGAAATATTGTTGAATTAGAACAAGACAATACATATTTCTTAAAATATGTAGCTAATTTTAAGGATACTATTAAAGAATTACGTAAAAAAAATACTAATCGTAAGATTTTTAATGATCTTGCTAATATGTCTTTAATTAATTTAAATCAAAATGAAGTTGATTTTACTCGCTTAAAATTAAATGAAGCTAAGAATTTAGTTGAACAATATAAACAAAAAGATAATCAAGATTTAGGTGCTTTATCAATTAGAAAAACAGAAATTATCAAAAATGTTAACGAAATTGCGATTGCCTTAAAGAAACTTAGCCAAAATAAAGTTAATTTCCCTAATCAATTAATTTCTTTAAGAGATGAAATTGAAGAAGGCTTAAAACGAATTTATAATTACGATATTCCAGTCTTTATTTTTGCTGAATTAGTAGAAATAACTGATCCTAAATGGCAAGATACAATTGAAGTATATTTAGGTAATAGAAGATTTAACATGATTGTTGAGCCACGTTATTACGATCAAGCTTTACAAATCTTTGCTCGTATTAAAGATAGACATCCAATTTATGGTATAGGTTTAGTAAATACTAAGAAGATTAAAAACTTTAATTCATTTGAACCAAATTCTCTAGCAAGCATTATGACTAGTGACAATGAAGATGCTAGAAGATATATTAATATGACTTGTGGCAATGTTATAATGTGTCAAAATGAATTAGAGTTAGAAAATTATAATACAGCTATTACAAATGATTATCTATTATATAGTCAATATACAGTTAGAAGTTTAAATCCAAGAATTGAAAAACCATTCTGCGGTAAGAATGCTTATATGTCACAACAAAAGTTGTGGGAAGATAAGGCTAATGTTGCTAAAAATGAATATGATGAAGTTATTAATAAAATCGATGAATTAGATAGCGAATTAGAATTACTTAATTCTTTAGATTTCCAAGCTATTTTAGTAGGTCTTGATGGAGCTATGAAGCTTGAATATGAAAAAGACACTTTAAAAGGTTTAAAAATTCAAAAAGAGCATTTAAATTCAAGTTCAATGAAAGAAGTTGAAGATGATTATAATAAGATTCTAAATACTATAAAAAATAGTGAAGAAAAACGTAATGCTATTATTTTAGAAATAGGTAGAATTGAACAAAACATCATCAATTTAGGTGATAAAGTAAAAGAACAAAATGAATTATTAGTAACTAAGAAGGCTGATCTAGATAGATTAGGTGATACTTTCATTGCTATTAAAGATCGAGCATTAGAAGAATTTAATGAATTTGTTAAAGAACGTAGCTTTAATGAGGCTTATAACTTATTCTTGAAAAAATATAATGTTAAAGATAATACTTATGATACATTGCAAGATGCTTTAGTTACTAAGCAATATCAATATATCAATAATTATGATTCATCTTTCTCTATTGGTATTAATGAAATGCAACAATACTATCAAGAATTAAATAAATTAGAGAAGACTGAATTAGTAAAATATGAACAAAAGGTTAGAACAGCTCGTGAAGAAGCCGAATTGATCTTTAAAGAAGATTTCATTGCTAAATTAAGAGCCAATATTGAACAAGCTGAAATAGAAATCGGTAAGATTAATGAAACATTAAGTCATATTAAATTTGGTAATGATACTTATGAGTTTGTTTTCCCTAAATCTAGTGAATATGGGGCTTTCTATGAAATGGTTACATCAGATATGACTGATGGCTCAACTGGTATTTTTACTTCAAATTTTGAGGCTAAATATGAAAATCAAATTAAGGAGCTATTTGATAGTTTAGCAGTTGATGAAATTAATTCACATGGTGTAATTAACAAATTTACTGATTATAGAACTTATATGGATTATGATATTAAGATAACTAACCAAGATGGTGAATCTATGAGTTATTCTAAAGTGTTTAAAGAAAAATCCGGTGGTGAAACTCAGGTTCCTTTCTATGTAGCTATAATTGCTTCATTTGTTCGTATATATACTAAGACTCATGTTTATGGTGGCGATCCGATTGGTATAGTTATGTTTGATGAGGTGTTTGATAAGATGGATAGTAATAGAATGAAGGCTATGATGGACTTCATAACTTCTATGCCACTTCAAACTATTATTGCTTGTCCACCACAAAGAATGAGCTTATTACAAGATTATGCAGATACAATTTTAATTATGGCTCGTCAAGGTGTAAAAGCTCAAGTTATGCCGATTATTAAGAAAGATGGTGAAGCTAATGGGGCTTTTTAGTCGTAAAAAAGAAGATAAAACGGTTGTTAAATCAGCATATGAAAGAATGTTGATGGTACAACTTGAAGATGAAGATGAAGAGGCAGCCGATTTAATAAATAAGCTTAGAGAAGGTCATCCTTTAGTTTTAAATTTTGATAAACTAGATGTAACTAGTGCTAATAAGTTTTTGGCTTTTTTTAGCGGGGCTTGTTATGTGTTAGGGGCAAAAAATATTAAAATAAATGAAACTACTTATTTATTTGCTAGAAGTGAAGAATTTAATGATGGTTCATTAAATGAATTTTTAGATGAACTAGACGAAAATTAATATTGTTTTTTAAGATCTTTTTTGTTAAAATATCTTTGTTTAGACGGTTTAAATTGAAACTTTAGAAGCGAACTGTGATGGTGAAAGACAGGAAGATAAATTTAAACGGATCACTAAATTAAATTAGAGTAATGTCTACGTCTAGCTGCGTTAAAGCTATTAAGTGCTAGTATATACTAGAATTAAGGTGGTACCGCGGCTATTTCGTCCTTAGATTTTTTCTAAGGACTTTTTCTTTTAGGAGGATGATGAATAATGCAAGATTATAAAGATACCTTATTTATGGGTAAAACAAGCTTTGAAATGCGAGGAAATTTAGGACAAAAGGAACCTCAAATTGAAGAAAATTGGGAAAAGAATGATTTGTTTCATAAACGTTTAAATAAAAACAAAGGTAATAAGGAATACACTTTACATGATGGCCCACCTTATGCTAATGGTGATATTCATTTAGGTCATTCTTTAAATAAAATTTTAAAAGATTTTGTTGTAAGATATAAAAATATGCAAGGATTCTATTCTTACTATATTGCTGGTTGGGATACTCACGGCTTACCGATTGAAGTAGCGGTTACTAAAAAAGGAATTAAGCGTAAAGAAATTTCTATTTCTGAATTTAGAAAGCATTGTTATGAATATGCTTTAAAACAAGTTGAACGCCAAAAAGTCGGGTTTAAACGTTTAGGCGTCTTAGCTAATTGGGATGAATCATATTTAACTTTACAAAAAGAATTTGAACGTGATCAAGTTAAAGTTTTTGCGAAAATGGTTGAAAAAGGCTTAATTTATAAAGGCTTAAAACCAGTTTATTGGTCACCTTCAAGTGAATCAGCACTTGCAGAAGCTGAAATTGAATATTATGATAAAGAAGATTCATCAATTTATTTCACATTACCTTTAGTTAGTGAAGACGAAGCTTTTAAGGATGCCAAATTTTTAGTTTGGACGACTACACCATGGACTATTCCAGCCAATTTAGCTGTTTGTGCTGGCCCAGAAATTAAATATGTATTAGCTAAAACTAATAAAGGGAAATTAATATTTGGTTTAGATTTATTGACTAAATTAACTGAATTATTAGATTTAGGTGATGTTGAAATATTACATGAATATATGGGAACAGAACTTGAAGGACTAAAATATAAACATCCACTATATGATCGGGTTTCTCCTTGTATTTTAGGTGATTATGTCTCAACAGAAGATGGTTCAGGTTTAGTTCACATAGCTCCTGGACATGGTGAAGACGACTATAATGTTGGTAAAATATATCATTTAGATGTTTTATGCCCGGTTGATAATAAAGGTTTTATGACTAGTGAAGCTGGTAAATATGAAGGTATGTTCTATACAGATTGTAATGAAGCTGTAATTGCTGATTTAGCTGCAGGGGATAATTTATTAAAGGTTGTTAAAATCACCCATAGTTATCCTCATGATTGGCGTACTAAAAAACCAGTAATATTTAGAGCTACACCACAATGGTTTGCTTCAATTGATAAGATTAAAACTGAATTATTAGAAAATGTTAAAAATGTCACTTGGTATCCAAAATGGGGTGACATTAGAATGACTAATATGATCAAAGATCGTCATGATTGGTGTATTAGTCGTCAAAGAGTATGGGGTGTACCAATTCCTATTTTCTATTGTGAAGATGGAACTCCAGTTTTAGAACAAGAAGTATTTATACATATTTCTGATTTATTTGGTCAATACGGTTCTAATATTTGGTTTGAAAAAGAAGCAAAAGAATTATTACCTGAAGGCTATACTAATAGTCATTCACCAAATGGAATTTTTACTAAAGAAAAAGACATAATGGATGTTTGGTTTGACAGTGGCTCAAGTTATATGACATTATTACGTCATGATTTAAAATTCCCAGCTGATTTATATTTAGAAGGTGCTGATCAATATCGGGGTTGGTTTAATTCAAGTTTGATTACCGGTACTGCTATGTTTAATCAAGCTCCTTATAAAACAGTAGTTACTCATGGCTTTACATTAGATGGTGAAGGAAGAAAAATGTCAAAATCATTAGGCAATGTAATTGACCCAGCCGATGTATGTAAACAAAATGGAGCCGATGTTTTAAGATTATGGGTTGCATCTGTTGATTATCAATCAGATATGCCAATTAGTAAAGAATTATTAAAACAAATCAGTGAAACTTATCGTAAAATAAGAAATACGATCAAGTTTATGCTAGCTAATACAAACGATTTTAACCCTAGCGATAGTTTAAAATATGAAGAATTAGCAAATGTAGATAAATATATATGTATTAAGTTCAATGAATATTTAGCGGACATATATAAAGCATATGATACATTTAGATTTGGTGATGTATATCGTTTAACAAACACTTTTATAAATAACACATTAAGTTCTTTCTATCTAGATTTTATTAAAGATATTTTATATATACTAGATCCTAAAGATAAATGTCGTTTAAGTGTTCAAACAACCTTATATTTTATCTTATTAAATTTATTAAAAGTATTAACTCCTATAATTCCTCATACTACAAGTGAAGCATATAATGCTATGCCATATAAATCAGAAGAAGATATTTATTTAGAAAATATGGTTGAACCTAAATTACATTTAGATGATGAATTAGAAGCTAATTTTGATAAGTTTATGACACATCGTCAAGATATCTTAAAAGCCTTAGAAGAAGCAAGAGCTAATAAGGTAATCGGTAAAAGTTTTAATGCTAAATTAACAATTTATGGTCCAAAAGAATATTTAAAATTATTAGAATCTTTAAATAGTAATTTAGCCCAAATATTAATTGTTTCACAACTTGAAATGAAAGAAGATACTTTTATTCATTACGAAGTAAAAGAAGCTGTAGGTCATGTTTGTAGTCGTTGTTGGATGATTGTAGAAGAAGAATTAGAAGATGGTTTATGCCATCGTTGTGCCAATATTGTAAATGAAAGAAAAAAAGCTTAAACTACGCCATATTATACCAATTTTTGGGGTTTTAATTATTAATGCCTTCCTTTTATTTATTAGTACTTATAGAACTAATTATTCTTTAACACTACCGGGTGGATTAGTTTTATCTAATGACATAGTAAGCATTGATAATGCAAAAGAAAGTAAAGGTAGTTATGAAACAATATATGTAGTTTCATTTAATAAGTCGACTATATTGCAAAATTTTATTTGCAAATATGCTAAGATGGTATCAATCGATCTAATTGATACTAATAGTAGACATTTTACAGATAGAGAAAACTATTTAATGGGTGAAATAGAACACAATTCATCAGTTTCAAGTACGATTATCAGCACATATAATTTAGCTAGTAATAATAATTTAGATGTTAATATTGACTATTATTTAAATGGTTTTTATGTGACATATTATTATGAAGAATCAGACTGGCAAATTGGTGATCAAATTATTGCGATAAACGATGTTCTAATTGAAAAATTATATTCTAATTTAACGATTGATTCAGGTTGGCTCAATAATGAAATAGGAACTAAAATCACCTATATCCGGGATGATAAAACCTATAATATGTTTGTTGAGGATGAAAAAGATAACATTTATTGTTATCCAAATTATGTTATCGATTATGATACCATTAATCCTAAAGTTACAATTAATCGTGGCTTTACGAATGGCCCAAGTGGAGGTTTATTAAGAAGCTTATCACTTTATGATGATTTAGTAACTGAAGACTTAACTAGAGGTCTTAGAATAGCCGGTACTGGAACAATCTCAGAAACTGGTAATGTTGGGGCTATAGGAGGAATAAAACAAAAGATTTATACAGCATATAGTTATGGTGTAGATATCTTTTTTTGTCCCGAAGCTAATTATAAAGAGGCTTTAGAAATGTATGAATCATTAGATACTAATATGAAACTTTATCAAGTTAGTACCTTAACTGAAGCATTAGAGGTTTTATATGACTGGTCTTAAAGCAGTATTATTAAGTTTATTGATTACATTGATCTATATTTCCGGTCCTCTAGCAGTAATAATTAATTGTTTCATCTTTCAAGAATTATTATGGTTATTTATCTTTTTAATAGTAGTGGTATTTATTATAGGTGTCTTAATATTTAGATTTTATTATCTTAAATTGAGGAATAAAAAATAATTTTTATTCCTCTCAGACTGTTGACAAAACTAAAATTGTTAACAGTCTTTTTTGTTTTTAAGAAACAAACTTATATTTATCAACACTTATATGTGGAAAACTAATTCTGGCTTTATTAAGCCAAAAATGGTATAATATAAGTGTAGAAACGGGTGATTTTTATG
>CASEZJ010000012.1 GCA_949292525.1 uncultured bacterium
CTAAGAATTTAAAGCTTTAATACTTTTTGTTTATAGCTTTAAGTAATACTAAGAATTTATAGCTGGGGGTATATAATACTAAGAATTTAATATACTAAAAAAAGTCACAACTGTGACTTTTTTAGCGTTTTGAACCAACAAAAAATAGTGCTAATGTTCCTGGTCCTGAATGAGCCCCAATAACTGGTCCAATACAATTGATTAATACATCTTTTACTTCTACTCTTTTTTTCACTTCTTCAGCCACAAATTTAGCATCATCTAAGCAATCGCCATGACCTATCATTATCATTTGTGGTTCTGTTCGATCAATTGTTTCCTCTAATTTATCAACTAAAGCTAATAAGCTTCTTTTACGACCAATCGTTTTACGCATCGCAATTAGATGGCCATCATCATCAACATGCAATACAGGTTTAATATTAAGTGTATCCGCAACAAATGCCGCAACATTAGAAACTCTTCCGCCTCTACGTAAAGTTTCTAAATTTAAGACTGTGAACCAATGACACAAATGTGGTCTTAATTCTAATAGATTTTTTTCATTATCTGTTAAAGATAAGCCTTTTTTCTTATTTTCAACAGCATAGTAAACGAATAAACCTTCTCCTAATGATGCACAAAGAGAATCAATAATAACTATTTTTGCATCTTTATACTCTTCTTCTAATTCTTCTTTAGCTAAACGCATAGAATTAAAAGTTCCTGATAAACCAGATGAAAAACCAATAGCTAAAATATCTAAGCCTTGATCTAAATATTTACGATACACATCTTCAATTTCAAACATTGTTAATTGAGCTGTTTTAGCTATTTTACTATTACGTTCATTTTCATAAAATTCCTTATTAGTCATTTCTCTTTCATCAAGATAATTAGAATATTCTTTGCCATCCATACTAAATTTCATCGGTATTACAACAAGATTATTTTCTATTGCATAACTAGCAGGTAAATCAGTAGTTGAATCAGTAATTATTATATAATCGCGCATATTTTATCTCCTCTTTTTATCTTTATTTTTTAAAATATTAGCTAGTTTTTCAATTTCAGCCCTTCTCTTTTTATTATGACCTGGTTTTACCTTTTTACTTTTTGGAATCATCTTACTAGCTAAATTATGATAGTTTGTTTTTTCTAAGCGTCTATTTTTTCTAACATTCCTACCTTTATATGGAACTAATTCATCACCAACGATATCCATATAAATAGGCTTAATCCCTCTCTTAGCTAACAAATCTAAATAATTATCATCTAACTTATCATATAAGGCATAACAAATACCATCACTGTCCATTCTAGCTGTTCTACCAGAACGATGAATATAAAATTCAAAATCATATGGTAGGTCATAAGAAATAATATGACTAACACCTTTAATATCAATACCACGAGCTAAAATATCACTTGTTACAATATATTGATACCTCAAGTCATTAATTTCACGTAAGATTCTTTTACGCTCCCTTATATTCATATTAGAACTAATCATTGTACAGTTGTAACCTTTATTAGCTAAATCATTATATACAAATTGAATATTTTCTTTTTTGCTGACAAATATTAAACATAAATAAGGATTAATAACTCGTAATAAGTTATTTAATACATCTATTCTTTCATTATATCTTACAGGAATCCAAATATGTTCAATTTTAGTATCTAACATATCAGCAAAATTAATATAATTAGCATACAAGGCATATTTTTTTATTAAATTTTCTAATTCTTTACGAAATGTGGCTGAAACGAATATTTTCTTAGCCTCAGTCACTAATACTAAAATATCATCTAACTCATCTCTAAAGCCATTATCTAAAGCCATATCCGCTTCATCTAAAACAAAATAATTAAGTTCATGAATTTTTAAAGCGTTTTGTTTGATGCTTAAATCAAATACCTTACCAATTGTTCCAATTACAATTTGCGGCTGTTTTTTACTTAATTTAACAGCCTCATCTTTTGAAGCCGTATTAGAATCATATAAACGAATATCAATATTTTCACCTTGTAATAATGACTTAACTACTAAATAAGTTTGATATGCTAATTCATTAGTAGGTAATAAAATTAACAATTGCAATTTTTTTAAATTGAAATCAATCTCATTTATAATTGGTAAAAGATAAGCTAAAGTCTTACCACTACCTGTTTTAGATGTTAAAATTATATTTTTAGATTTACTAAATTCTTCTAACATTCTAATTTGAACAGGCATTAGTTCTGTAATATTTTCTTTAATTAAATTATTAATTATAAAATCATATTTAAGATATTTTTGCATGTTAACACCTTCCTAATTTTAGCTTAATTTACTTCTTTTTTCAAGTATAAAAATAGACACTAAATAGATTATGTGCTAGAATAAAGGTGGTGATAATATGGTTAAATTAATTGAACCTCAAAGTTATTGTATGGGTGTTAAAAGGGCCATTAAATTATTAAACAATGCCCTTAAAGCGGATTTAGAAAAGCCCTATTATTTAGTTGGAAAATTAATTCATAATGACCTTGTCATGGAGGAATATTTAAATCAAGGCGTTATAATTATTGATGAACATCATAAAGCCGATATTAAAAACATAAGCAAAGGAACATTAATATTTCAAGCCCATGGTACTGATGAATCTTTAATTTCTGATGCTAAAGCTCGAGGTTTAACTGTTGTTGATGCTACTTGTCCGGTTGTTTCTTTAATTCATAATAAAATTAAAGAATATCTAAAACAAGGCTATGAAATAATATATGTAGGTAAAAATAATCATAGTGAAAGCGAAGCTGTTTTAACAATTGATAAAAATATTCATTTTGTTGCAACTATAGATGATATAAATAAATTAAATATCAATAATGATAAAATTTATATAACTAATCAAACTACTCTTTCTACTTTAGATTTAAAAAATATATATGACTGTATTAAAAATAAATACCCTTATGCTATAATCGATAATAAAATATGTTTAGCTACAACTAAAAGGCAAGTTGCAGTTTTAAATAGTGATTATGATCTTGTCATAGTTGTTGGTGATATTCATTCAAGCAATACAAAAAGGCTATATGAACTAGCCTTAAGTAAAACGAATTCAATTTTAATTTCTAATTTAGCTGACATAATGAAATATGATTTAACTAAATATCAAAATATAGGCATAACAAGTGGAGCATCTACACCTATGTCATTAGTTATGAATATTTATAATTATTTAATTAAATAAAGTCTTATATTTACCATAATATAAGGCTTTTTTGCCATATTTATCTCCAAAATCTTTAATTAAATCACTAATAACTTCTTTCTTTTCATCATTGTTTAATGCTGTAAATAAATTATATTCTTCATCTTTGATTAGTAAATTTTTCTTAATTAAATTTGCTAATCCAACCCCAATTAACCGCAATGTATCGTTTTTATAGTTTTGTCTAAATAACTCAATTACTTCATCACTTATTACTTTTAAATCATCAGTATATTCAATAGTTTTAGAACGAGTAATTGTTTTAAATTCAATATTTCTTAATGTTATAGAAATGGTTTTAGTAACATAATTGTCTTTTACTAATCGTTTATAAACATTTCTAGTTAAAATCAATAGTTCTTCTTCAATTTCTTGTTCTGAATTTAAACGTCTATCATAAGTATTCATAGTTGAAATTGATAAATTATCTTCTTTGTGTAAAGGATTTATTTTATTATTTGATTTACCTTGAAATTTATTCACTATTTCTAAATAATAATCCTCTGATATTATTTCTGTAACTAAAGGTTTATTAGCGGGATTTAAAAAATCAGCAATTGTTAAAATTCCTTTTTCTTCTATTTTAGGATAAGTTTTTTTACCTATCCCAAAGATATCTCTAACACTTAATCCATAAAGTTTATTTTTAATATCTTTATTTCTAATCACAGTTAAACCTAATGGTTTTTGTAAATCAGAAGCCATTTTAGCTAAAAATAAAGTAGTAGCAATCCCAATTGAACATGGCAAATGATATTCTTTTAATAATCTAGTTTGAATTTCTTTAGCTATAACTAACGGATGTCTAACTTTAGCTAATTCAGTTATATCAACATAGGCCTCATCAATTGAACCAACTTCAATTAAATTAGTATATTCTTTTAACAAATTAATAAATTTATTATGATAATTTAAATAATATGAATAAGGTAAGCTTATAACATTTAAAGTTTTAAGCTTTTTAAATGCTAATGCCAAAGGCATTCCGCTATGAATACCATACTCTCGCGCTTTATAACTCGCAGTTGAAATTACACCATAATTTGAGTTTTCCCGACCAATCGCAAAAGCTGTATTACGTAAGGCTGGGTTATAGATTTCCGCTACAGAACAAAAGAAAGCATTAAAATCAATATGTAATATAATATTTGCCAAAATTAACACTTCCTTTTTTTTAAATTTTAAGTTATAATAACCATTGTTATTATAACACATTTATTTATGAGGTGAAATAGAATGTCTAAAGCTAAAAAAGTTAAAAACAATAATGTAACTAATAAAAAAACTTATACAAGTCCAACTAAAAAGGCTTGGGGTAAGATTTTAATTGCATTATTAGCAGCTTCTTTTGTTGTTGCTATGGTAGCTACTGTTATTTATTTTATTGTTATTAGTATACTTCAAGTTTAATATTCGCAATGCGAATATTTTTTATTATAGGAGCGTATATGATTAAAATATGTACAATTGATTTAGATGGAACTCTTTTTGATAAAAACAAAAATATTTCAAATGAAAATATTATTGCTATAAAAAAGGCAAAAGAATTAGGCTGTAAAATTGTCATAGCCTCAGGCCGACCATTTTGTGGGGTTAAACCAGTATTAGAAAAATTGGGTCTTACAACAACAGATGATTATGTAATATGTTATAATGGAGCTAAAATATTAAATGTTGGTTTAAATAAAGAAATATATTTATCAAGCTTAGATCATAATGATTTATTAAAAATATATGAACAAAGTATGTTATTTAATAGCTATTGTCATGCTTTTAGAAAAGATGAAGCATTACTATGTTCTAAACCTAATCCTTATACTGATGTAGAAATGCGAATTAATAAAATAGAAGCTAAATATGTTGACTTTAAATCATTAACTCCTGATCTATATCTTAAAGTAATGATTGTAGATAATAAAGAAAGGCTAGATTTTATTGAAAATAATATCGATCCTAATATTATAACTACTTATTCTATGGTTAGAAGTTCTGATATATTTTTAGAATTTTTAAACAAGAAAACTGATAAAGGTTTAGCATTAGAACGCTTAGCGAATTATTTAAATGTCAATATGACTGATACTATGGCGATCGGTGATGCTGGCAACGATTTAAATATGATCATAAAAGCTGGTACAGGTGTAGCAATGGCTAATGCCTTTGATTACGTTAAAAAAGCCGCTAATTTCATTACTTTAGATAATGAATCTAGCGGAGTTAGTTATGCTATTACTAAGTTTATTTTAAGCTAGACCTAATAATTCTTTAGCGCTTAAAATTGCACCTTCAGTTATGTTATTACCAGCGATCATTCTAGCAATAATTTTAACTCTTTCTTCAGTATTTAATTCTTTAATGTGGGCAAATGTTTTGCCCGCATTTTCTTCTTTATAGATTAAATATTCATAATCACCCATTGCTGCTACTCTTGCAATATGTGTAATACATATTACTTGAGTTGATGCGGCAATTTCTTTAATTTTATTGGCAATCTTTAAGGCTGCTTCCCCAGAGACTCCGGTATCAATTTCATCAAAAACCATTAAAGAATAATTTTTAGTTTTAGCATCAATAGTTTTTATAGCTAACATTAATCTAGCTAATTCACCACCACTAGCAACTTTGCTTAATTCTTTTACTGGTTCACCACTATTAAAAGAAACTAAAAAATTAACTTTATCGATTCCATTGTTATAAAATTCATCTTTAGCGGCTTCATAAAATTTTATATTGAAGTCTATTTTAGCTAAATCTAAATCTTGACAATTTTTTATTATTTCTTTTGCTAATTTTTCGCCTTTTTTCTTTCTTAAATTTCTTAGTTTAAGGCCTAATTCATATAGATTTTCTTTAATTTGTTGATACTCTTTTTCTACTTTTAAGATTAATTCATCATAATTGGTGATTTTTTCAATTTCATAATTAATATTATTATAATATTCTATTATTTCGTTTAATGGTCTTTTATATTTCTCTTTTATTTTTTCAAGGGTATAACTTCTATTTTCAAGTTCTTCTAATTCTTGTTTATCATAATCTAAATTATTAATTTCTTTATAAATAGCACTTTTTATATCTTCTAGATTATAATATGCATCATTCATAGTCTCAAAATAACTATTATATTCAGCTTTTAAATCACTAATATTGGCTAATTCTTCTTTTGCATTATATAAATTATCATTTACATTAGTATTTAATGTGTTATATGTATAATTTAGTGCATCAAAAATTTTATCAAAATTCTTTAATATAGCTATTTTATCAGCAATTTTTTTATCTTCATCATATTCTAAATTTAATTCTTCTAATTCCTTTTTTTCATATAATAAATAATCTAATTTATCTAAACTTGTTTTCTTATTATTTAATAGATCATTATATTTATTTTTAATCTCTAAATAATTACTATATGCAAATAAATAATCATTTTTAGCTTTGATTATATTATCTTCATTATCAATATATTCTAAATATGAATCTTCATTAAACAATTTAAATGTATCTTGTTGTTCATGAATATTAAATAAGTAATTAGCTATATCTTTTAATTCGCTTAAAGTTACATTTTGATTATTAACTTTGATTAAATTTCTACCATCTTTAATTTCGCGCCTAATTTTAATATTAATAGTATCTGCTATATTTAAAGTTTGTAAATATTTAGTTAATTCCTTATTATCATTTTTAAAATGGGCTTCAACAAAAGCCATTTTTTCTTCATATCTAATTAAATTTTGATATGCTCTATTTCCACTTAAAAGTAATAAACTATCAATGACTAAGCTTTTACCTGCTCCTGTATCGCCCGAGATTATATTAAGTTTATCATGAAAACTTACATCAATGTCTTTTATTATGGCAATATTATTAATTATTAATCTTTCTAACATATTTATCTCCATTAAATAATAGTCAAAAAATCAATTTTTTTTGCATCTTTTCTACTTACAATTGCTAAATATTCTTGATTACCATCTTTACCTTTAATTGCAGATTTTACAATATTGTTAATATATAAATTTACACTATTTAGTTCTTTTTCTACTTTGTTTAAAACACTTAATATTATTTTCTTATCTTTAATAATTCCATTTTTAAAATATTTATTACCAGCCTCAAATTGCGGTTTAATTAATAAAACTAAATAATTATTATCTGTTACATAATTATTGATAGCTCTTAATAAAACACTAACACTAACAAATGAACAGTCAAGCAATACTATATCAAGCGAATTGGAAAAAATTGGAAATGATAAAATATTAGTATTTTCTAAAGAAATAACTTTAGGATTTACTTTTAGTGATTCATCTAATTGATTAGTTCCAACATCAACTGCATATACTAATTTAGCCCCATGCTTTAGGGCACAATCAGTAAATCCACCTGTCGATGAACCAATATCTAGGACCACTTTATTTTGAAAATCTAAATTAAAAGATTTAATTGCTGTTTCTAATTTTAAACCGCCTCGTGAAACATAAGGTAGTAAGAGATCGGTATTTATTTTAACATCAAAGTCATCTAAAACATCATAACTAGCCTTAAATATTACTTTACCAGCAACTGAAACCGCCCCATTTTTGATGGCGGTTAAGGCTTTGTTACGCGTTTTAAAATAGTTTTTATCAACTAAATATTTATCAAGTCGCATAATTGATTTATTTCCTTCACTATATTAGCCTCAGAAAAGCCATATGCTTCTAGTACTTCATTAATTGAGCCTTGAGGTATGATTTCATCAGTTTTAAAATTAATTCCCTTTACATTTTTAACATCTTGAGCTTTAATTTTTTCATATAATGAAGCACATTCAACAACATCTTCTATAACTAGGAATGGTAAATTTAATGATTTTAAATAATTTAACATTTCTAAATCAAGAGGCTTTAAGAGACGACAATTACATAATATAACATCTAAATTGTTCTTGTAGATGATTTTATCTAGATAATCTACCATTGGGCCATAAGCTAAAACAATACATTTATTACCATTTCTTACTATTTCCCAAGAAAATTTAGTGTATGTTAATTCTAAATTATTAAAATCGCATATAATATCTTTACGCGGATATCTAATAACAACCGGTTTATCCACCTCAAAAGCAGTCATAAATAAGCCTATAACTTCTTCATAATTTCTTGGCTCAACAATTATTACATTAGGCATTGAATTAAACATCGCAACATCATAAATTCCTTGATGAGTAGGACCATCCCGGCCTACTACTCCTGCTCGGTCTATTCCGATAATAACCGGAATATTAGATCTACAAATATCATTTAAGAAGAAATCATATGCTCTTTGAGCAAAAGTAGAATACATAAGTAATACAACTCTTTTACCACCTAAAACTAAGCCGCTAGCCATAACAGTGGCATGTTCTTCAGCTATCCCGACATCAATTAATGAATCAGGATATAATTTTGCAAATTTTTCTAATTTAGCTCCGACTTTCATTGCCGGTGTTATAATATAAAAATCTCTTTTTTCGCGAATCTTAATTAATGATTCTGATACAACTTCGGAAAATGAATGAATATTATTTAATTTTTTATTTACTGGTTTACCTGTTTTAACATCAAAAGGCTCAACCCCATGAAAGTTACCTACATCATCATGTTCAGCTAATGTATAACCCTTACCTTTTTCAGTTAAAACATGTAATAAAACCGGGCCTTCAACATCTTTAACTCTTTCTAAGGCGTTAATTATAGACTTCATATTATTACCATCAACAGGTCCGTAATAATCAAAGCCTAAATCTTCAAAAATGTTATCATGTTGGACGTAACCTTTAACAGCTCTTTTTAAACGATGAAAAGAATTAGTTAAAAATTTAGGTAAAATGTTGTTAAGTATTTTTTTGGTTTTAATAATTAGTTTTTTTGAACGTAATTTATCAAAAACCAAATTGAGTGAACCAACACTTTTTGAAATCCCCATTTTATTATCATTTAAAATTATTAGAGGACTATAACCCTTTAAAGTACCTAAATAATTTAAGGCTTCAAAACTTACTCCATTAGTTATTGATGCATCCCCAATAACCGCTATAACTTTTCTTTTGCTATCTTTGCCATAAGCAAGCATTAACCCCGCAAGTGCAGAAATTGATGTTGAACTGTGTCCACTTTCAAAAACATCATATGGTGATTCTCTTCTTGACATATAGCCACTTAAACCATCTTTTTGTCTTAAACTAGTAAAATATTTAGCTCTTCCCGTTAATATTTTATGGACATAACTTTGATGACCAACATCATAGATTATATCTGTCATTTTGTAATCGAAAACCGAATATAAAGCTATACTAAGCTCAACTATTCCTAAATTACTAGCTAAATGACCGCCTGTTTTAGCAATGTTGGCAATTAAAAATTCTCTAATATCAGCAGCTAGAGCTTCTTTTTCTTTTGTTGTTATTTTATTTAAAAATTCAGGATTTTCTATCTTACTAATATCAAACATTAATTGCCACACCCCTTTCTATAAATTTTCTTCAAATTCCTGTTGGTTATTATTGTCTTTAAATTCCTCTAATCCTAATTCTGTCATTTTTAAAGCTACTAAGTTTTCCTTTTCTTTTAAGATGTTATAACATTCTTTAACTAATTCTAAACCATTAGTATAATTTTTAACTAAGTCTTCTAATGAAATATCCTTATCTTCTAATTTAGCTACTATAGCTTCTAAATTTTTTATATTTTCCTCATAATTTGGCATTTTATTTGACCTCCAAAATTTTACTCTTAATCTGACCATCAACAAATTTAGTCTCGATTATATCACCAATTTTAACATCATTAACACTTTTTAAATACTTACCATCTCTACTAGCAATTGAAAAACCTTTAGCCATAATTTTCAATGGGTTTAAAGATTCTAATTTAGCATTTAATAATAAATATTTTTGTTTCTTTATTTGATAATTTGTCATGAACTTATTTTTTAAATTATTAGCTAGCTTATTTAATTCTTCATATTTTAATTTAATAACTTGTGTCGGCTGATGGCTTAATAAAGAAGTATTTAAATTATTAATATCAGCCTTAATATTTAAAATTTGTTTATCATAGACAAGGTTTAAATGCTTTAAAATATTATTTAAATCCTGTTTTTCTCTTTTTAAAATATTTAAAGGATTTAACATATCTAATCTTTTTTCTAAATTAATAATTCCTAGATTATATTCAGCCATTTTATTAGTATATATTTTACCTAAAATCTTAAAATATGCATTTACTTCCGCTTCTAAACTAGCTTTATCAGGAACGACTAAAGTACCAGCTGCCGTCGGAGTAGGAGCTCGCATATCAGCTACATAATCAGCTATCGTAAAATCTGTTTCATGACCTACAGCACTAACGATAGGAATTCTACTAGCATAAATAGCTTCTGCAACTACCCTTTCATTAAAAGGCCACAAATCTTCAATCGAGCCACCACCACGGGCTAAGATTATAACATCGGCTAAATTATCAATATTAGCCTTATTAATTTGCAAAGCTATTTCTTCTTTAGCCCCTTCACCTTGTACTCTAGCTGGATATAAAATCACTCTAACCTTATTATACCGCTTGTTTATTGTTTTTATTATATCTCTAATAACAGCCCCGGTTTCTGATGTGATTACAGCTATAGTATTAACAAAACGAGGTAATTTTTTCTTATGTTCAGGATTAAAATAGCCAAGTGAATATAGTTCTTTTTTTAATTGTTCGAAGCGAATATATAGCTCTCCGCTTCCTTGTAATTTCATATTTGAAACATATATTTGATAAGTTCCACCTTGAGGATAGCTTGATAATTTACCTCTAATTAAAACTTTATTACCATTTTTCGGCATGAATTTTAATATTCTTGCACTAGAGGCGAACATAACACAATTAATTTGGGAATTATTATCTTTTAAAATAAAATATAAATGTCCTGATGAATGGTATTTAAAATTAGAGATTTCTCCTTCAATTAAAAAACTTTGTAAATAAATGTTATTTTCAAAAATGCTTTTTATATAATTATTAATCGCACTGACTGTTAATACTTTTTCACTCATTATTCACCAGTGATTTATGGATTTGATCTAACAACTTATTATTAAATTTAACTGAATCATAATCATCAGTTTGCGTATATTTTCTTGAAATATTCAATGCTTCATTAATAATTATTTGAAAAGGTGTATCAGTATATAGCATTTCATAGGTGGCTAATTCAATTATAGCTAAATCAACTATGTTTAAACGACCTATAGTATAATTAACTAAATTTTGACTTATTTTTTCATCGATAGTTTTTTTATTAGTGATTACTACATCAACTATTTCTTTAACTTCTTTATCTAATTCTTTATTAGTAATTATGTCTTCGTTTAAAATATTAATTTCATATAATACTTTAACTACCTCTATTCTTAAATCTCTTCTATTCATTAGAATCATCCTCGCTTTATAAAATCAATTATTTTATCATTAATCTTTTGATAATTTTTACTTTCTAACATTAAATGACTAATATCATCATATACAACTAATTCTCTTTCATTAATTGCTAAATCATAAACGTATGATACTGAATTAAAAGGGACTAATTGATCTAATTTCCCCCATATTATTAAAACCGGACAGGTTATAGCAATTAATTCTTTATTGCAAATTGCAATAATTTTTCTAAATGTTTGTAAATTATGAATAGAATAATGTGGTATTAATCTAGTAATAGCTAGATTAAAGGCCGCTTTATCATCAGCATTTAAGTTATTTAGTTCAAATTTATTACGCTCTTTACGAATTTTCTTTATAAAATATAACCGGTTATGTAACAATTTAAAGTTTAAATAGCGATTAGCTGGAGCTAAAAGAATTAATTTATTAATCTTTCTAACACTTTGTAAATAGGTAGCTAAAGCTCCACCCATTGAAAAACCCATACAATCTATTGTGTCAAACTTTAAATCAAGTTCATCATAAAAGTTAAGTAAAGTTTTAAATGTGTCTTTAACATTAAACAATTTATAATTAGGTGGTATAGTGTGACCAGGCACTTCATAAACAGCAACGTAATCATATAATTTATTTAAATCATTCATTATATTTTTAAAATCATCTTTATTAGTTAAAAAACCATGGATTAAGATTATAGTTGTCATATTGACCTAACCACCAAAAAAGCTATTAAATTAGTAACAGCAAAGAAAGATATGTATATAATAATGAGTTTATAATTCCAGATGATTTTATGATATTTTAAAATATTAAAGCAAAAATAAATTAAAATCAACAAAACATTTATAAATAAACATAACCAACCAATGGTATAATTACCTAATAATAAGATAAAAAATAAATAAACAGGTAATAACAATTTAGCAGCAAAAATACTATCGGTTTTTTCACCTACTTGTTCAATTTTTAAACGTCTAACTCGATATAGCGTTAAAAAATGTAAAAACAAACAAGCTAAAAGTCCGATAAATATACTATTATAATTGGCAAAAGAAACACCAAAGTTACTTAAAGCCCGATTGAAAAAATAGTTAATGACATAATCGGTTTGGCCAATAAAACTAATTTTCGCCCATTCAACATTTACATTTAACCCAAAATATAAGGAAACAAAGATTAATGCTGGTAAAGCAAGATATGCTACACTTAAAAATAAGGCTTCGGCAAAAGAATAACATCTACTAGCTATAAAGGATTGAAATAGGTAAGTAGATATAAAAATCACATTTATTAGTCCTAATAAGATAAATAAATATAAAAAATTAACTTTGATGTTTGAAAATAATAAAACAAGAAAGCCAATTAAAATAGCTATACTAAATATAATTATATTAATTAAAATATGAAAATAAGTTTTAGTTTTATAAATATTTTCTGATTTAATTGGTAATGAATAGTAAAAATTAGCCATTTTTTTAATGTAATTATGCCTAAAATCCCAGATTGGTAATACATATGCTATAACGATATAAATTACCATTGGTATATAAAATATTTGTAATAAAAATGGTTTATAATTACCAATAACAAATAAAATCAACATGGGAAATGCTAATAAATAAACAATGAATAAAAACAAGTAAAAGATAATTTCTTTACGAAATAAATACTTAAAAAATTGTTTATTCACTTTAACACCTCCATTTGATAAACTACCCAATTGTCAAAAGAAACTTCTTTAATTTCTAAATGTAATGCATCTGAAAATACATATTTAATATCTTCAGGTTTATTATATACATCTAGTAAAATCACTGATTCTAATTCTTCCATTTTTAAAACATATAATTTATTAATATCATATTTAACGTTTGGCTTTTTATAAACAACAACCCGATAAATAGGATCATTTAAATAGGTTTTATCATCTATTTTTAATAATTTACCATCAACTAAATATGCTATTTCATCAGCTAGATTAGAAAGTTCGCGTAAACTGTGACTTGTTAGGACAACATTTATCTTTTTCTTATTAACTATTTTTTTTATTTCTTCTTTAAATATTCTTTTACATTTAGGATCTATACCATCAAATGTTTCATCTAATAATAATAATTTAGGAGCAATAGCTAAGGCTATTACTAAGTAAAATCTTTTTAACATACCTTTAGATAAATGAATCAAAAAATCATTTTTCTTTAATTCAAAACGGTCTAAAAGATATTCGAAATAATTATTATCAATATCATAAAAAGCTTCATATAATCTTTTAACGCTTATTACGGTTGAATTAGGCTCA
The DNA here is from genome assembly GCA_949292525.1 of uncultured bacterium. Classification (GTDB taxonomy): domain Bacteria; phylum Bacillota_I; class Bacilli_A; order Acholeplasmatales; family Anaeroplasmataceae; genus CALUXS01. Next base: position 13,992 of record CASEZJ010000012.1, read on the forward strand.
TAATATGGGCTATCTGGGATATAAACTATATTCTTTTTAGCTTCAATATTAGAATAGATTGTTTCCGTACCTAAAAGGATTGTTCCTTCATCTGGTTTTAGTATTCCACTACATAAACGCAATAAGGTGGTTTTACCTACCCCATTGATACCTACAATCCCAAAAATAGAATTATTTTTGGTTTGAAAAGAACAATCATCGATAACTATTTTATCATTAATTTTTTTACTGACATGTAAAACATCTAACATTAAAGATCACCAGACCTTTCTATCTTTTAATTATACCATAAATCGGTAATAAAGAAAGAAAAAACTAAGAAATCAAAGAATCTTAGTTTTTCATAAATAATAAGATTATAGATTTGTTTTTTTACGATTATCTTGATACATGAATATACCTAATATCAAGATAATAATACCTGAAATTAACCAAATAGTAAGACTATCACTACCAGAAAAATCAAAACCAAATTCATCGTATACACTGTTAGGGTCTGTTAATTGACCTAACCATATATCTAGTAATGAAGCTAAAGCATATATTGTATTTATTAAACCTAAAGTGATAACTAAAATTGCTTTTTTCATTAGGCATTTACCTCATTTGAATTAATATATTTAGTAGTTAAGAAAAAATCATTTTTTCTTACATATAGTATCGCAACACAAGCCATACATAAAATTGTAGAAGGCAACATATAAATACCATTATATAAAATTGAGTAAGCTAGAGGTCCACCCCAAATTTCATTTGGCCAGAAAAAATAACCTGCTAAAACATGGCATAAATATTTACCAACCCCTCCAACAAAGGCAGCAATAAGAATCATTATTAAATCATGCTTTTTGTTTTCGCCAGTAAGTGTATACTTCAAAAAGCCTGCAAATAAGCCACAAATTGCATAAGCTAAAGTATAGTCTAATAAAACTTGGAATAATACCTTATACCATGTAGAACTTATGGCAGTAAAGCCACCAAGCATTATTAAAACCCCAGTTACTAAACCAGCTAAAAAGCCAACTAATGGTCCTCTTCTTATAGCCAATATAATTATTGGCAACATCGCAATACCAGCACTACCACCATTAGCAAAAAAAGGTACTGCATCAAAAATAGCGTCTTGTAATAAATCTAGAACAAAAGCAAGTGCTGCTAGAATTGCAGCTTCGGCGACTGTGCGCACTAATTCATCATTTTTTTTCATATTTCTCCTCTTTTAAATAAAAAAATGTCCGTTTAGGACAATGCTAAAAAGGATATCATTCCCTACGCTAGCATTACCTAGATCAGGTCAATGGGTCGACATGCGTCCTCTCAGCCATAAATAGGCTCCCCGTATGACAATGAAAATTATACCATATCAATTTAATAAAAGAAAGGTGTTGTAAATCAAAAATTGTCCCTTTTTGACATTATTACAACACCTATACCTTCAAATGTAACTTCACCATATTTATTTTCAATTTCATTTGATATACATAAATTATCAAATTCATTAAATACGTAATTATCTAAATTATATTTAAAGCCTTTTAAATTAATAATACTTCCACTTTTAGCGAAAAAGCTTATATATTTGTATTCATTTTTATCATAACAACCACTTTGTAAACGATAAATTTTAGTGTTATTATCTTTAATGACTTTAATATTAGCATATTTTAAAATTAAATTTATATTACTGATTAAATGCTCAATTCTTTTACCTTGAATACCACCATGAATTATAAATTCCGTTGCATCTTTGAAATAATTAATAGCGTATTCCGTATCAGTATCATCTTTAATTCTATTTAATTTAATAATATTAGGACAGATTTCGGTAATTTTTTTTAATTCAATAGGTGTTATAGAATCAAAATCACCTATTGCATAATCTAATTTTATACCTTTATTTATCGCAATTAAGGCTCCTCTATCAATCCCAACTTTAAGTGATTCACTACAATTTATAATTTCATCTTCTTGATAAGGCAAAAATAATTCACATATCATTTTAAAAACACCACCGTAGCACCATTAAGTCCTTCACCTTCGCCACCATAACGGTATGATTTGACATTAGGATTATTTTTTAATAGTTCTTGGACTCTATTTCTGATAACACCTTGTCCATAACCATGAACTATATTAACTGATTCATAATTAGCTAAGACAGCTCTATCAATAAAATCTTCTAACAAATCTTTAACTTCTTCGTAGCGTTTACCACGTAAATCTAGTTTTAAACTAGCTCCCTTAACCTGGTTATAACCACTTAATTTTGTTTTACGTTGTTCTTTTTTTTCTTGAACGATCGTTTTTATTAAATCTTTTTTCTTAAAATCCATCGTGAATTGACCAAAATTAACTTTATAGCGATCTTTATTTATACTAATTATTTTACCAACTTTGTTATAAGGGATGATTTTCACAAAATCATCTACTTTTAATTCTTCATCAAAAGGATTAATTTTAACTTCTTCACTAGATAAAGTATTAACTTTATTTTTTAAATCAGCTATAACATGATCTTTTACATCAATTTCGTTTGTGACATCTTTTAATTTAATTAATAAAGCACTAGCATCTGATTTAGCTTTATCAATTATTTCATCAGCTTCTTTTTTAGCTTTTAATAATAATTTAGCTCTTTCGTTTTCAATAATATTTTTTTCTTTTGTTAAGGCAAATTTTAATTCTTCGATTTGGACTTTTTCTTGTTCTAATAATTCTTCTTTATTACTCAAATCTTGTAGTCTATTTTCTAAATTAACAATATCTTTATTAAGTGGTTCACTAGCTAAAATCAACCTAGCTTTAGTTATAACATCTATATTTAAACCTAAATTAGTTGCAATATCGATAGCATTTGAACTACCAGGCACTCCAAGTAATATTTTATAAGTTGGCTTTAAAGTGCTACTATTAAACTCTACACTAGCATTAATAACACCTTCAGTTTCATAGGCATAATTTTTTAAATCGGTATAATGAGTAGTAATTATAGCTTTAGCATTATTTTTTTTTAAATATTCTATAATTGCGATCGCTAGAGCGCTACCTTCCTTTGGGTCTGTACCTGAACCTACTTCATCTAATAAAACTAAAGATTCAGCTAAATCACAAGCTAATATATTTTTAATTTTAGTAATATGACTTGAAAAAGTAGATAAGCTTTCTTCAATGCTTTGTTCATCGCCAATATCGGCTCTAATATTTTTAAAAACATAATAAGTTGATTCTTTTTTACTATTAGGATATATACCAGCTTGAACCATTAAATTTAATAGCCCAACTGTTTTTAAACTAACAGTTTTACCACCTGTATTTGGTCCGGTAATTATAATAATATTATCATTTTTATTCATTTTAATAGAAATAGGAATAACAATATCTTTATTAATTAATGGGTGACAAACATTTACTAAATTAAAACTATATTCATTGCTTAATTTAGGCTTTGTATATTCTTTTGAATATTTAGCTTTAGCAAATATCACATCTAATTTAGTTATAATCGATAAATTATTATATAAAGCCTCATAATTAGTATTTATTAAAAGTGATAATTCAGCTAATATCTTATTAATTTCTACGCGTTCTTCTTCTTTTATATTATCAAGTTCATTCGCAATCATAAAGCATTCATCTGGTTCAATATAACAGGTGGTGTTTGAACTTGATATATCATGCATTATTCCTTTAAAATTGTTTTTATATTCTATTTTAACTGGCAAACACATTCTATTGTCTCTAATTGTAATTAATAATTCTTGTAATTTATTTGAATTAGCTAACATTATTTGATTTAGAGTTTGCCGTAATTTATTTTCCGTCAAGTTTAATTTTCTTCTAATTTGAAACAAGTTTTTAGAGGCTTGATCTAAGATATTTCCATCCATTCCTACCGCAATTGTCAATAAATTGCGAAGTTTTGTCAAATTAATTAAACTAGAATTATATTTTTCAAAATTAGGGTATTCATCTTTACTATTTTGAAAAATATTATTTAAATATTTATTTATTTCTAAACCATTATTAATGAGAATTATTACATTGACAATATCAGTAGCTAGTAAATTAGCTCCCTTTTTAGCTAAATTTAATGCTTCTAATACACCTTCAAAATTGTTTAAAGGAATTGTTCCATATTTAACTAAAATATTTATCGCTTCTGCTGTTTCATTTAATAATGTAGATACGTCAAAAATATTATCAGCAGGTAATAAATTTATAATTTCTGTTTTAGCATATTTGCTGAAACATAAGGGCTCAAGTTGTTTTAAAACTTTATCAAATTCTAAAGTGTTCAAATCAAACATAATATCATCCTTTAAATATAATTATGATTATTATTTAATCTTTCATATGTAATAAACTTTATTCCATATAAAAACACTTCTGGTCTAATAAAGGAAATATCTGATTCATTAATGTAATAAAGTAAAGAACGGGAATTAGGATAGATTAAGCAAAGTTTTACAGTTTCCTTTTTCTTGTCAAAAGGCTTGAAATTAACAAAATCTACAACTCCGTCAATAAATCTAATTTTATCATCATTAATATCTTTCTTATATTGCCATGAATATCTACTATTTATAGAAATTTCGTAATTATTATAATTATAAATTACTTTTATGTAATAATTTGTTGTTAATGTTTCTAAATAATAATCATATATTTTCTTTTTTTCTTTTATTAATCGACTATTTTGATTTTTATGTTCGTTTAATATAGCTGTTAATAATTCTTCAATTTTTATTTTTGCTATTTTATAACGATAAAATCGATAAATTACATAAATTAAAAAAAGTAAAACAATAAAACAAAACAAAAATAATAAGATTAAATAAATCGGTTTCATTTAGACCTCCTGAATCTTATTTGTTAATACTCCTTCATCAATCATCTTAATAACTTGTTCGCCTAGTTCAAAAGTGTTTTCAGCTAAATATTTAGAACTTGGAATCGGTTTATGAATAATGATTTTAACTTTCGTTTTATGCCATGGGAAGTTTTTTGAAATCTTACTAGAACCGATTATACTAATCGGACTTACTATAGCTTCAGGCTTAGTAGCAAGTTTAAATGAACCAGCTTTAAAACCAGCTGTAGTTTCATATTCCCTTGTTTTAATACCACCTTCAGGGAAAATAATCATATTGTATCCCCCTTCAACTAATTTTATGGCCTTCAATAATGCGCGCACACCTTCTCTTTCATTATTACGATCTAGAGGTACAACTTCAAATATTTTCATTATATATCTTAAAATTGGCACACTAGCTAATTCCTTTTTAGCTACGGCAGACATAACTTTTTTATAAGCTAAATAAACTAAAATAACGTCGCAATTAGACTTATGATTTCCATATACTACAAAGGTATCATTAGGAATATTTTCTTTTCCTTCTACTTCTAGTTTAATACGTAAAATAGTTCGAACAAAATCTAATAAATGCCATAAAATTCTATGACTTATTTTATTATCATATCTAGTTTTACTAACTATAAAGATGAATATAAATACTAATATGATGACAAAAATTAAACTTGAAACAAAACCTAAGAAAACATATAGAATAATAAACCATAAACTGCCAAGACTAAGCAAAGACCAAAGATAACTAAATAAAGCTGTAAATAATAATATAAAAATCCAAACAACCATAATTATTTATTCCTCTCATAAACTAAATATTTAACTTTTTCTGTTTCATTAGAACTAACTAATAAATAATCATCTAATGCAAATGAAGGGAAATATGTATCGCCATCATAATCGCCTTTAATAATTGAAATATACAACTTATCGGCATATGGTAAGCTTAATTTATAAATACTTGCCCCACCAACAACAAACAAATCTTCCTTGTTATTAGCAAGAAAAGAAACGACATCACTAACTTTAATTGCATCATCAAACAGACGATCTGAAAGACTTGCTACAAAGATTTTACCATATGGTAATGGCTTAGTTTTATAATAACCTTTTAAAGAATCATAGGTGTTTTCACCCATTAATACCGTTTGACCTTTTGTTTTTTCTTTGTAATATAACAGGTCCTCTTTAACGTGCCAAGGTATTTTATTTTCCTTACCAATAAGCCATTTTTCACTCATTGCCCATATTAAAGAAATCATACAGCCACCTTACCTTTAATACCTTTATAAGGATTATAATCAGTTAATTCAAAATCTTCATATTTAAAATCATAAATTGATTTAATATTCGGATTAATATGCATATGTGGCAATGGTCTAGGTGTACGAGTTAACTGTTTATTAACTTGTTCAAGATGATTTAAATAAATGTGTGCATCACCAATTGTATGAACAAATTCACCTAATTTTAAACCACATACTTGGGCAATCATCATCGTAAATAAACTATAAGATGCAATATTAAATGGTACTCCTAAAAATACATCACCAGATCTTTGATATAATTGACATGATAATTTACCTTCATTTACATAAAATTGCATAAAACTATGACAAGGGGGTAAAGCCATATCTTTTACTTCTTTTGGGTTCCATGCTGAAATAATTAACCTTCTTGAATTAGGGTTATTTTTTATATCATTTATTAGATTTGTAAGTTGATCTACACCATCAAAATTACGCCATTGTTTTCCATAAACCGGGCCTAAATCACCCCATTTAGCCGCGAATTCTTCATCTGTTTTTATCTTTTCAGCAAACTCTTCTATCGTTTCACCTTGAAATTCTTGGCTTTTACTATATTTTGCATAAGGCCAATCATTCCAAATTCTTACATCATTTAGCACTAAAGGCCTAATATTGGTTGAACCTGATATAAACCATAATAATTCATGAATTATACTTTTTAAATGAACTCTTTTCGTAGTTAATAACGGAAATCCTTCATTTAAATCAAAATGCATTTGATAACCAAAAATAGAAATTGTCCCTGTACCTGTTCTGTCTTCTTTCTTATGACCATTTTCTAATATATAACGGCATAAATCTAAATATTGTTTCATTTTTTCTTCCTTTCTCTCATGCTATCTCTTCTTTTTTGTAAAAACATCTTAAAAATATCACTATTTAATTTTTTAATATAAGTAAAAACATAATCATCATTAAATGCCATATTATTTAATAACCAAGCAATAGCCATATTAACATAATATGTATTAATTTTTACCTTATCTATTAACCTATATATTTTAGCATATAATTCTAGCTTTTTACATTGAAATATCAAAATACTTATAGCAAGTCTTACATAATATTCTTTATTAGAATCTATTAATTCTTCTAAGTAGTTAAAATATTGTTCTTGTTCTTTACTAATAGCTACTAAATTACTAGCCAAACTATCTGTTATTACCCAACTATCTATATAAGGTAATATCTTATTTAAATAATTTATAATTAAATTTTTATCTTTAACCCTTCTAAGTAAAATAGAGGCTAATAATAAAGTTTCTATACTATTAAATTTAATATTATCAAAATAATTTAATGTAAGCTTTTTACTATATTTTCTTAATTCAGGCATTCTAACACCTAAGATTTTATATTTAGTGTTATATATTCTTTTAACAAACTGTTGATATTTAAAATCACTTAATTTAGCTAATTCATAATTCAATTCGTTAGTAAAACAATCTTCATAATAATAAGTATATGTTAAAAAAACACCATAATCTTCCTTGGCATATGACTCAAATCTAAAACCTAACTTTTGATATAAATTAATAGCTTTAATATTACATTCATCAACAATTATCCCAAAACCTTTAGTTTTAGTTTTAAATTCTTCTAACATCATTTTAATTAAATATGAACCTACCTCTTTTTTAAGATAATTATCTGCAACCATTAAACGACTAAATGTATATAATTTATCATAACAAAATGCCGTTTGGCTATATTCCATTTCACATAAATGACAACTAGCATAGGCAATTATTTTATCATTAGCTTTAATAATTCTCCCATAACCGTTTTTTAAGTCGGCTTCTATTATAGTATCACTAGGATAATCACCAAGCCAAATAGCTAAATTTTCCTTTCTAACTCTTGTCTTAACCTCGTTTTTTAAATTAACTATTTCAGTTAAATTATTTAAATTTGCTTTTAAATATAACATAAAACGTCGAGTAGTAAGCCTCGACTTTCACACCCTTTCTCATGTGTTTATCTACTAAATCATGGTCAAATAATTCAACAATAAGACGTAATCGGACTAGCTTACACTTAAACAATCTTACTACTTCAATATAAATTACTTAATAATTATTGGTATATGTTTTAAATGTAGGAATCACACCTACTAAATTACCACTAGAATTTATTTTAACATAAAATGATTATTTTTTCATTAAGGCATTTAATTAAAACTTGCATATCGGTTTATTTTTGTTATAATTTAATCACTAAAATTTTTTGTGGATTTTTATAGCAATCAGCTTTTTTCGCCACATAGCTTAAGCTATGGGCTTTTTTTATGGAGGTATATATGGAAAGTCAAAAAATATTTAAATTATTATTAAAATTAGGATTACCAATGGTAATTTCCATGTTATTTAATAGCTTATATAATATTATAGACAGTTTATTTATAGCCCAACTTGGTGATGATGCCTTAAATGCGATTAGTTTAATTTATCCTATGCAAAACTTAATAATCGCTGTCGCAGTTGGATTTGGGGTTGGTATTAGTTCTACTATCTCCTATTATTTTGGGGCTAAAATGGAAAATGAGATGAATAACTCAGCTTCACTTGGGCTATTATTTAGTTTAATTCATTCCCTGATTTTAACCCTTGTTTGTTTAGTAGGAGCAAAAGCATTCTTAAGTTTATTTACAAATAATCTAAATGTAATAAACCTCGGCCAAGAATACGCTATGGTAGCTTTTGCATTTACTATTCCTAACGTCTTAGGTATAACATTTGAAAAAATATATCAAGGCATAGGCAAAATGAAACTAACTATGATTGCTTTAATATCAGGTTGTGTTTTTAATATTATATTTGACCCCATTTTAATTTTTGGTTATGGATATTTCCCAAAAATGGGTATGGCTGGAGCTGCCCTAGCTACTGGACTTGGTCAAACTTTATCATTAATAATTTATGTAATATATTATATTTTTGCTAAAAAAGAAATAAAATTAAATGATTATAAATTAAATTTAAATAATACTAAAAAAATATATTTAGTAGGTATTCCAGCAACTTTAAATCTAGCCTTACCATCTATCTTAATATCAGCACTTAACGGCATATTAAAGCCATTTAATGAAGATTATATAACTATACTTGGTATCTATTATAAACTCCAAACATTCATTTATTTACCAGCTAATGGTTTCGTACAAGGCATGCGGCCAATCGTCGGTTATAATTATGGTGCTAAAAGAATTGATAGGGTGAATGAGTGTTTTAAATATACTTTTTTTCTAACCCTTATTATAATGCTTATCGGAACAGTCTTAAGTTTAAGTATTCCTAATCAAATTTTAAGTTTATTTAGTAAAAGTGAAAATATAATAAATTTAGGTTCAACTGCATTAAGAATTATCTCAATTGGCTTTATAATTTCAGCCATTTCTATTACTTGTTGTGGCGGACTTGAAGGTTTGTCTAAAGGCTTAACAAGTCTTATAATTTCTCTTCTTCGCTATATAGTTTTAATTATTCCTCTAGCCTTAATTTTAGTCATTCCTTTTGCGGCTAATGGCGTCTTTATAGCCTTCCCTATAACGGAATTTATAACCGCTTTTATCTCATTAATTATTTATTTCTTAACTATTAAAAAAATTAGTAGACCTACACTAAACTAGTTTTTTTATACTCTATAGCATAAACTAACTTATTGTGTTATAATTTAAATAAAGAAGGCGAGGGGAATTAAAGTGTTATTAAGTAGTATTATAAATAAATATATAATTGTTATTTTATTTATGTTTTTAATCGGTTGTATGTTAGGATATTTATCAGAATGTCTCTATAGACGTTATGTATCAGCTAAAAAATGGGTAAATCCTGGTTTTATGAAAGGACCTTGGCTACCATTATATGGCTTTGGTTTAGTTCTTATGTTTGGTATATCTGCCCTAATGCAACAAATTTTACCTGATTCTATTATTTTATATAACCCTTTAGGAAATTTGTTCGGCAATACTAATCAAAGTGGACCTACAGTTTATGATTTAATTCCAATCTTAATAACCGTAATTGGTCTAATTCTCTTAGAATTTATCGGTGGGATTATCTTTGTTAAAGGCTTTAAAATTAGGTTATGGGATTATACTAACATGAAAGGTAATATTTTAGGTGTTGTTTGTCCTGTTTTCTCTTTAATTTGGTTTATTGTTACTTTAATCTATTATTATGCCTTAAATCCTTACATCTATGTAATGTTTTTAAACCTCTTTGATTTTATGTTTGAAGGAGGAGACACTGGCAACGTCATAAACTTCATGTTTATATTTGCCTTAGGAATAATTTATGGTATATTTTTCGTTGATTTAATTAGTTCTTTAGGCGTATTTAAAAAGGTAGTTAAACTAGCAAGAGAATCTAATGGATTAAAACATTATGAAAAATTTAGAGCTGATATTAAAGTAAAATTAAATGAAGAAAAAACTAAAGCTTATAATATGTTACCAGAGGCTTTAAGAAATCAATTAGCTGAAAATAAATTACAAAATGCTGAAAATATAAATAATTTTAAAAAATTTATAAATAAATTAATTCTAATTGATCCTAATAAAAAGAAAGTTGATAATTATGATGACAAAGGAAGACCAAAAAAGGAAGACTAGGTCTTCCTTTCAGACTGTTGACAAAACTAAAATTGTTAACAGTCTTTTTTGTTTTTAAGAACCAAACTTATATTTATCAACACTTATATGTGGAAAACTAATTCTGG